>NZ_JAAGPO010000068.1:0-245 GCF_017104825.1 Burkholderia sp. Ac-20345
ACAGTAGCAACAAAGTGCTAAGCTGAGCAATGATGCACGACGAGATATCAGTGAGCGAGAGCAACAAAGGAAGCTCTCGGGGCATCACCGAAACCGGATGGATGAGGGGCGGCAGGTCCGTAGCGAACGTGGCGAGAAGTTGAAGGAAGTGGAGCTAAACAGTGTCGTGCCGCGAGACGGTATTGTCAGAGAACTGACAGCGTGCCACTAGATTTTTCTTTTTTTTTTTTTTTAATGCGACGGCC
>NZ_JAAGPO010000069.1:0-50226 GCF_017104825.1 Burkholderia sp. Ac-20345
TCATGGTTGCCGCCGCGATCGCCAATCCGGGCGCGGCGCGCGTGTCGGGCGCCGGCTGGCCCGACGCGAGCGGCGGTGCGAACGGCGTACCGGCGGGCGCGAGCGATTCGACCGACCTGCCGGTGATCCAGGCCGATCCGCGCACGAACTCGATTCTCGTGCGCGACGTGCCGGAACACATGACGCAGTATCCGGACCTGATCGCGCTCCTCGACGTCAAGCCGCGTTTGATCGAGATCGAGGCGCGCATCATCCAGATCGACGAAGGCGCGCTCAAGCAGCTCGGCGTCGACTGGCGCGCGCACAACAGCCATATCGATCTGCAGACGGGCACGGGGCTCACGTCGCAGAACTCGTATGCGAATGGTTCGCTGAATCCGACATTCGGTTCGATCACGCTGCCTGGCAACGATTCGGTTGGCCTGCCGGCGAGCCCGCTCGGTTTGTCACTGACGGCCGTGCTCGGCGACGCGGGCCGCTATCTGCTCGCGCGCATCAACGCGCTCGAATCGTCGAACCAGGCGCGCACCGACGCGAGCCCGAAAGTCACGACGCTCGACAACGTCGAAGCGGTGATGGACAACAAGAAGCAGTTCTTCGTGCGCGTCGCGGGCTACACGTCGGCCGACCTGTACAGCATCTCGACGGGCGTGTCGCTGCGCGTGCTGCCGATGGTCGTCGAGGAGGGCGGGCGCACGCAGATCAAGCTCGACGTGCGGATCGTCGACGGCGAGCTGTCGCGGCAAACGGTCGACAACATTCCGGTGATCGAATCGAACGAGATCAACACGCAGGCGTTCATCGAGCAGGGGCAGGCATTGCTGATCGCCGGCTACAAGGTGGATGCGCGCTCGAGCACGCAATCGGGCATACCGGTGCTGTCGAAGCTGCCGCTCGTCGGCGCGCTGTTCCGCGCGACCGACAGACAGGACGGACATAGTGAGCGGCTCTTTCTCGTGACGCCGCGTGTGATCGAGCCTTGAACGGGCGGCGGCCGGGTGTGAGGTCGGACGGAGTTCGTGGAGGCCAACGGGTTAAGCTGCGATCTGATTCAGATAGAAGCGCTGCGCGAACGCGACAGGCGATTGGTAATTCAGACGCGCCTTCGTGCGTTGCCGGTTGTAGAAGATTTCGATGTATTCGCTGTTGGCAAGGCGTGCCTGTTCGCGCGTAGCGAAGCGTTGATGATAGATCAGCTCGTTCGTCGGCGTTCCCCAGAAGGATCGGTGGAACCTTATCGATCCGGTCCGAGGTCATGTACCACATCTACATCGGCCATAAGAACATAGGAAGAAACCCTGATTCGTCGCGACGAACCGGGATTGAGATCTCAACCTCCTGTCAAGATTGCCAGCTTGCTCACATACCGTCACTCGGCATGTAATTTGACCGCAGCGGCTGGCTAAGCGTGATACGGACGACGACGCATCGCCAGGCATGAAATCGGTGTAATCAATTCCGCTTTTCAAAGCCTCTCTGAAGCTCGACTTAGCAACTCGGCCATTGCTGCATCGATCGGGACCGTGATCTCGCGGATCGCTGAAATCGATTTGCTTCCGGATGCCCTGGAGCCCCAACATGCACGACGCAACGCATCGCTATGACGTTATCGTTGTCGGTGGAGGGCCCATGGGCCTGTCGACCGCCTACCATCTCGGCAAGCGCAAGGCCAGGACGCTGGTGCTCGAGCAGTTCACCTTCGTGAACCAGCTTGGCAGCTCGGCCGGCGTGTCGCGCCAGTTCCGCATTCCCTATCCCGACGCCTACATGGTCAAGCTGGTCAAGCAGTCGATCCCCTATTGGGACGAGTTGCAAGGCTTGACGCCGCTGCCGCTCATGGACACGGTCGGCACCTTGTGGTTCGGCGATCCGTCAGTCAAGTCGACAGAGGGCAATATCCCCGCCGCCGAGCAAGCGCTGAAGGCCGAAGGGGTTGCCTATGAAACGCTGGATGCGCACGAGTTGGAGAAGCGTTTTCACTTTCGCAATCTGCCGTCGACGTATACGGGACTATTTCAGGCCCAGGGCGCCAGCATCGATCTCGCGGCCACGCAGCGGACGCTGCTCGACTGGAATCAGCGCTCTCCCTTCGTGCAGCTGTTGCAGGAGGCGCCGGTCATCGGCATCGAGCGTCGGCAGGGCCTCTTTGAAGTGAAGACTCCGCTTGGGACCTTCAGTGCCGAAAAACTGGTGCTGACGCCGGGCCCCTATGCCGACGACGTGTTCAAGCTGCTGGGGTTCCGTATCGCGGCGACCTACTGGAATATGGCCTCGGCCTACTACCGCAAGACCCGGCCGGATATCCAGTACCCCACCTGGTTCGTTTTCCAGAACCCGGTGGGCGACAACGGCAACCAGTTCTACGGCTTCCCGGAGGTCGCCTGGAATTACCCGGGCTATATCCGTGTCGCTTCCGATTTTGTCCTCGCGCCGCTGACGTCCCCCGATCAGCGCACGCCCATTCCGAATCCTCAGGAACTCGCGTTCACGGCCGAATGGGTCGGTGAGCACATGGAGGGTCTCGAGCCGGTTCCGCGCTTCACGTCGACCTGCCTCGTTGCACTCAGCAAGATCGCGAACAAGGAATTGCTGATCGACTTCGCGCCCGACTATGTGCCGAACCACCGCGACATCGTCATCTATGCGACCGGCTGGGCCGGAAAGTTCGTTCCGCTGCTAGGCGAAATTCTTTGCCAGTTGACCCTGGACGGTCATACCCCATTCGACATCTCGCACTTCTCCACCGGTAGCCGCTATTTCAACAAGCTGGCCTGAGCGCAGGCCGCGCATCTACGGGAGCAGGACACCATGGCAAGCAAGACCTACTCGATCTTCGGGTGCGGTGCGGCCGGTCTATACACGGCCTGGCGACTGTTGAATGGCCAGACGCGAGCGGGGGGCGATCCGCATCGGCAGTTGCAGCAGGGCGACGTCCTGGAACTCTTCGACTGGGGCAAGTACGATTTTTCGAAGGAATTTCAGGGCACCCGTGCACCCGGTGCCCGGGTCTGCACCTGGCACTACCAGAACAATCCCGACCATTCGTACCTCGAGTTGGGCGGCATGCGCTATTCGCAATGGAACGGCCAAAATGATGGTAAAGCGCAGGGCCACCGGCTGGTCACGACGGTGATCGCCAAGCTCGGGCTCGACCGCTATGCCGTGCCTTTCAACGAATCGAGCGATCCCCTCTATTACCTGCGCGCCAGGAATCTCTATCAAAGCGATATTTCTTCGCGCAATCCGGCGCCGTACGCGGCCAACAACTTTGGTGCCGCGACCACGCCCGACCAGGGCTTCGCCGTCGTCGAAGCGGTGGCGGTCACGAGCGCCAGTGGTCCGAGCACACGCAAGCAGTGGGACGCGTTTTATCAGCATGGCCGCATCACGGCCGAACTGCCGTCGAGCTCCATCTTCCAGAAAGGCGATTTGCTCAAGGACATCGGCTATTGGAACCTGATGTACGACCAGCTCGGCTCGGAAGGCTATCAGTACGCCGCGGACGGCAACGGATACTCGTCCAACGTGATCAACTGGAATACCGCGGTCGCCTTCGAGGCGAACAACGAATTCACGCCGGGCAATCAGTACATGACGCTGACGACCGGCTACTCGGGCATGTTTCACGCATTGTTTGCGGCCATCGAGCAGTTGGCGAGGCAGCGGGGCGTCACGCTTCAGTATTACCCGAACCAGCGGCTGCGCTCCATCCATGTCGAGAACGGCGTCGTCCATTACACGATCGCGACGCGGGAAGATCCCTACCGGGAGGCTGCCCGTCGGGCCACGGCGGCCGCCTGGCTGGCCATGCCGCGCGCGGCGCTCGAACAGGTTGCCCAAGGCTCCCGCTATGACGATCGGGGCGAACTGGACGTCCTGAACGACCAGAAGGTCAAACTTTATCTCGAGTCGGCCATCATGCAGCCGTCTTACAAGGTCGGCATGTTCTTCGAGAAGGCGTGGTGGTTGGACCCGGCTACACCCTATCCGCCAAAGATCGAAGGCTACGTAGTAACGGATGCCGTGATCGCGTCGCTCAAGGAGCAGGATTTTCCGCCAGTGTTCGTGCAGGCGATGTCCGATTCGGACACGATCCTGAATGTCCAGTTCGCGAGCGCCGACGCGCTGGTCAAGGCTGTGGAAGAGGCTGCCGGCGAGCGGATGACCGTCAAACAGGAAACGTTGCTGCTCGCCGTCGCAAAGCGCAACACCATGGGACCGAGCGTGACCGACACGCCGATCCGCATGGTGGTCTACTTCGGCAATAACGCGGCTGACAAGAATGCAAAGCCGGTCTACGGCCTGCTGGCTTCCTACGACGATGAAACCTTCACCACGTTTTGGCGCGAGTTGGAGCTTGGGCCGAAGGAAGAGCGGCATGTGCCGATCGCCGACGATATCCAACCCCTGATCGGGCCGCGCAAGGTGCCCGACAGAATGGTCAAGATGCTGCGAAAGCAGCTGGCGGAATTGCACTTTGGGCCGAACTCGGACTTTGCGGACGTGCCCGAGCCGCTCGAGGCGGCCTATGTCGACTGGTCGCTGCCGCCGTTCCGTGCGGGCTACCACGCGTGGGCCGCGCACTACGACGTTGCCGACGTCCAGCAAAAAATACGCAAGCCGTCGCAGCTGATCGACGGCAAGGATGCGCCCATCTTTATCGTGGGGGAGTGCTACTCAAACGATCAGGCCTGGGTGGAAGGCGCCTATTGCACGGCGGAATCGGTGCTCAACGATTTCTTCGACATCGAGCCGTTGATTGACGATTCCGAATACCCGTTCATCTGCCAGCCGATCTGATTGTCCGGCGCCTGCGGTCGCAGTTGAACGTGCCGCAGATCTCCACGGAGAGCCGAAGCCGGGAAAGACGAGCGGGCGGGGTGGCGCCGCGCCCGCTCGAATGACCGCGCGGCGGGTCGAACGACGTTTGGCGCGCATCAGTACCGAAATACCAGCCATTCCCTGCAGTACTGCACGACCCTCTATTTCAGACGTAGGTAATAAGGAGCGGCAATGCAATCTCTCAGACTGTGGCGGCATCTCGCGCCCGGCGGTTCATCCCCAGGGCGGCTTGCGCGTGGCAAGCTGGCCGCCGAAGGCCCTTCCACCAAGCCTGTGCTCAACAATGAGCTATCGACGCGCGACTACGTCACCTACCTGCTGTCCATCGATGCGGAAATCGAGCATTGCCTGATGGTGCAGTACCTGTACGCCGGTTATTCGCTGGGCGGGCCGCAGGTGCCGGAGGCGTTTCGCGACACGGTCCGCAATTGGCAGGAGACCATCCTCGGCATCGCCAAGGAGGAGATGGGCCACCTGATCACGGTGCAGAACGTGCTGCGCCTGATCGGCTCGCCCTTGCATTTCGAGCGTGACGATTACCCGTGGGATACGCCGTTCTATCCGTTCCCTTTCATGCTCGAACCGCTGACGCTCGATTCGCTCGCGAAATACGTCTATACGGAGGCGCCGCTCGATTGGGACGGCGGCGAGCTGGGCAAGGATATCCGCCGGCGCGTCGGCGAGCAGGCATCCAATCCTCATCAGGTCGCCGAGCTGTTTCATACGCTGATTCCGCTCGTCAGGGACCACCTGCCCGATGATGTCTTCCAGGCCGACACCTACCGCTGCCAGGCGGATTTTGCCGAATGGGGACGCGGGTATAAGGGCGGCCACAGGGGCGGCGGCGGTCGCTCTCTAGGCGGAACGCCGGACGTGCTCGTGATGCCCGCCACCTCGCGCGACGACGCGGTGGACGCGCTGGAAAAGATCTCCAAGCAGGGGGAGGCGCCCCACGGCAAGGATCCCTCGCATTTCGTGCGCTTTTTGCGGATCTATGTCGAGATGCTTGCGGTCCTCGAAGGCGAGCTGTGCGGCGCCGACATCTGGCTTGCCGCACGCCCCGACGACTTTCTCGAAGAAGCCTGGACGGAAGCCTATCCGGCAGCGGCGGCCGAGCTGCACGCGGCGAAGGTAGACGACACCTGGCGGCCTTCGCGGCCCGTTGCGGTCAATCCCTACGTGGCGCTCGACCCCGAGCTCGAGCCGGAGCAGGGCGGTGCACCCGTGACGCCCATCACCGAGCCGGTGACCCAGCTGTGGGCGTCGCTGTTCAACCTGCGCTACCGCATGCTGCTGCAGTACCTGATCCACAGCTTCACGCTCTACGGCGGGCTCAATGCGGCCGGGCAGTTCACGCCGCGCGGCACGATCGTCAATGCGGCGTTCGGCGAGATGTACAACCTGCGCGCGCTCTCGGAGATCCTGATGCAGTCGCGCGTGTCGATCGAGCCGGACGCGTCGCTCGCGGGGCCGCCGTTCCAGATGCCCTATACGCTCAACAGCCCGTTCGGAGAGGCAAACCGCTGGCGCGGGCACCTCGATCTGCTCGCGGCATCGGAGAGCCTCGTGGTGGACTTGCTGGCCAACACCGATGCCGGGCGCCATCCGTATTTGCTCAGTCTGCGCGAAGCCGACAAGAGCCTGGCCGCTGTCGCCAGGCGCATCCTGTCCGGCGACGTCGATCTGGCGCTACTCTAGGAGCCGCACATGCCGATACTGGAACTCCGGATTTTGCCGCCCATCGCGGTCGGCAGGCTGGGCGCCGCGGCGACGCCGCTGGAAGCGTTCGACCTCGTCGTCGATCCCGACAACCCGCTCGACTTTCGACGCATCGTGCCGTGCACCACGCTGGAGGTGGATCCCGAAAGCGGCGAGATCGTGAAGGCCTATGTGCCCGACACGATTCGCTTCAAGGACGCGAACAGGAAGGTGCGGCCTGTCGCGCCTTTTCTCGAAGTGTTTGCGCGCACGAGCGAGGCGCCCCATACGCTGCAGCCGCTCACGCTGCAATTGCTCGCGGCGGAACAACTCGATCTCGATGCCCTGCATTGGGATATCCATCTGGGCAACATCAAGATCTACCGCCGCACCAACGACACGAACGACAAGATCCACGCGAACCTGACCGGCCTCAAGGATCACAAGCGGCACGCGATGCAAGGCCATTGCGAGCACTTTCGCCCGGGGCGGCATCTTCCGCTCGGCCACGTCCAGTTCGTGAAGCCGACGGCGCAGTTCCCCGAGATCCGCCTGCGCTACACCCCTGCCGCTGGTATCGTGTACGGCACGCGGCTGGTGCGCCGCACCTCGGACAAGGAACGCGAAGACAAGCTGGAGCTCGATCCCGTCATCGATCGCGACCATCTCCTGCTCTACGCCGAGACGCCGGGCAAGTGGCTCGGCTTCAGGGAGGCGGGCGGCCCCACGAAGGCGCATCCCGCGCCGACCAACCCCGCGCAGATTTTTGCCGGATACGCCGACAAGGATGGCAATCAAGTCAGCTGGGGCTATCTCGACGACGAATGCGATGGCCACGTGCAAGTCGTGCTGACGAGGAAGGACGGCTCCACGCTGCGCGCGCACGGCTATATCGGTGCCGGGCCGCCGGCCTATGCGCCCGATACCATGCCGGTGCGCGTGGTGTCTGACGAGATGGAGCAGATTCTCCACGGCATCCACGTCCCGGAAGAGAGCGTATCGATCGACGAAGCCACGGAGATCGTCCTGCGTGCGCTCGAAACGATCCGCCTCATGAACACCGCCGTGATGAACGGCAACCCGGTCAACGGAAGGCTCAACGTCGCGAGCACGATGGTGCGGCAGAACACGGCCGACTTCGAGCGCTATTACGAGCCGATCGCCGCCGAATCGATCGTCGACAATCTCGCGCTGCGTGCGCTGCACGAGCGCGTGTTCAGCACGCTGGCGGCGGGTGGCGCGCCGTGGTTCGCCAAGCTGCTGCGCCAGCCCGAGGACATCGGCGACCTGACCGCCGAGGGCTTGCGCAAGATGCCGGCCCTGATGCGCGGGGCGGATGGCCGTAGCCTGACGCTCACGCGCCGCCACATCAACCTTGTGATCAAGGCGGCGCGAGACGCGATGTTCGGACAACCTGATCCGAAGGGAGACAAGCATGTCGGCTAACGATCCGAACGTTCCGAAAGACCTCGAGCAGCCCGGCAACGGGGAGATCCGCGCGTCCAACCTGACCGCGCAGATTCACCATCGCGGCGTGGGCAACCCGGCCTCGGTGATGCCGCGCACGGCGATTTCGAATTGCTTCCCGGGCCTGGAGTTCGATTTCCGCAATCTCTGGCGGCGCGCATTCGTAGGCATCACCCTGGTCGAGAACAACAACTACGTCGTCGATGCGGAGCCGGGCTACGAACATCTCAAGACGCGCCGCCTGCTGAGCTTCGACGGCCACAAGGTCGGCACGATGGTCCTCACGAAAGGGCCGGTGCTGCCGGACGGGGATCCTGTCACGCTGGCGAGCAAGCCCAATCCGAATGCGGTGTCGTTCATGGAGTGGTCGAACTCCATCGCACGCATCGTGCATTTGCAGGGCAAGTCGGTCGAATGCGAATTCACGGCTCACGAGAACGCCCTGGAAGAGGTGTACTACGACCACGGCAAAACCGAGACCCTGAAGGCGACACTCACGCTGAGGCGCTTTTTCGAGGGCGACACCGCCAGCTTCAACCTCGAGATGCTGAAGCCGGGCGAGCTGACGCAAGGCCTCTGCGCGCCCTGGCAGAACGACTATCGCGAATGCGCGTGCTACTACTGGGCCGCGTCGCGACCCGACTTCGTCAATGTCGAGCCGGGCGACGACGGGCTGGCGCGCGGCGACATGTGGCTCTCCAAGCGCCGCACGGGCACGTACGTGCCGGACAATCGCGTCGACACGCGGTTGTGGTCCTACGACGATCTGTTCCGGTCCTGGCAGGAGGATCTGCAGTTCGTGATCCGCGGCAAGGATGCCGATGAAACCTGACCTCGCCGTCGAGCCGCTCGCGCCGCTGGCATCGGCGATGGCGGCGCGCATCGTCAAGGCGTCGCGCCCGCGGCATCCCGGAATCCACGTGGTCGAGGATGCGGAGGGCGCGCAGCTGTTGCTCGTGAACGGAAGCCGCCTGTTTCACGTGCCGCACGATCTGCATGACGCGTTTCAGGCAGCGCTCGAGGACGGGGATGCGCAGGCCGTCGCCTCGCTGGTCGCGAGCCGCGGGCTCGACATGCGCCCGGCGATCGACGACGAGCCTTTGACCGAGATGCCGGTGCACGCGTTGTCGCTTGCCGTCGCGCAGAAATGCAATCTCGGCTGCACCTATTGCTACGCCCAGCAAGGGGAATTTGGCGGCAAGGCGAAGAACATGCCGCTCGAAACCGCGCTTGCGGCAGTCGACCTGCTGATCGAGCAGGCGAGTGAGGGCGGCAAGATCAATCTTGCATTCATGGGCGGTGAGCCGCTCGCCAATCGCGCGGTGCTGCGCGCGGCGACTGTCCACGCGCGGGAGCGTGCCGATGCCCGCGGAATCCGATGCCAATTTTCAGTGACGACGAACGGCAGTCTGCTGCAGGAAGACGACGGGGCGTTCTTCGAAGAGCACGGCTTCGCTGTCACCGTCAGCCTCGACGGCCCCGCGCCCGTGCATGACCGCTTGCGTCCGTTCAAGGGCGGCATGGGCTCGTTCGATCACATCGTCGAGCGCGTGACGCCGTTGCTTGCGCGCCAGCGGCACATGCAGGTCTCGGCGCGCGTGACCGTCACGCCGTTCAATCTCGACTTGCCGAGCACGCTCGATACTTTCGTCGACATGGGGTTCCACAGCGTCGGCTTCTCGCCGCTGCTGCGCGCTTCGAACGGCCGCGCGGAAATGGGCCCGGACGATATGGCAGACATGCTGCAGGGGATGATCGCCTGCGGGCTCGCGTTCGAGCAAAAGGTCATGCGCGGCGAGCGCTACCCGTTCTCGAACATGCAGAACGCGCTGCGCGAAATCCAGCGCGGCACGCATCGGCCGTATCCGTGCGGCGCAGGGGCGGGGTATTTCGGCGTCTCCGCCGATGGCGAACTGGCGGCGTGTCACCGCTTCGTCGGCGACGAGGCCGGCGTCATGGGGCATCTTTCCACGGGCGTCGATCAGGCGCGCCAGACGATCTGGCTCGCCGAGCGTCACGTGCACCAGCAACAGCCCTGCAATGGATGCTGGGCGCGCTATCTTTGCGGTGGCGGATGCCATCACGAAGTCCTCGAGCGCGGACGCAGCGCCTGCGATTACATCCGCGGCTGGCTGCACTATGCGATCGGCGCGCACGGCAGGCTCGCGCGCTATGCGCCGGCCTGGTTTGCCGGTTCGCCCGGCGCGTCGTCCAGTGGTGCGGGAGCGGCGTGAATCGCACGTTCGACATGCTCGTGACTGGCGCCGGTCCCGCTGGCCTGTGCGTGGCGCTTCGCTTGAACCATCTCGGGCATCGCGTGCTGCTCGTCGAGCGAAGCCCGCTATGGCCTCGTCCGCAGATCGGGGAAGCGCTGACGCCGGGTGTCAGAAACATCATCGGCTACCTCGACGCGGACGAGGTGCTCGAATCCGTTCCCATCCTCGCAGGCAAGCCCACGAGCGTACGTTGGACGAGCGAATCGATCGAGACGGTGGCGCACGACGGCGCCGTCGTGGAGCGCGCCGCATTCGATGCGGCGCTGCTGCGCCTGGCCGTGGCGCGCGGCGTGGAAGTGCTGCGGCCGGCGAGCCTCGCGCAAGTCGCCGGAGCGCCCGGTGCCTGGCGTGTGCAAATCGCTACGCCCGACGGGCTGCGGAACATCGAGGCGCATGTGCTGCTCGATGCCCAGGGCCGGCAGAGCCGGCGTGAGCCGCAGCGCTTGCAAGCGCCTCGGCTGTCCACGGTATGGGCCGAAGCCGCGATGGAAACACCGGCTGCGCATGCCGATGCCGCCACGCGCGTGGAAGCGCTCGATGACGGATGGATGTGGGGCGCCGCGCTGCCGGGCGGCCGTTACCGCGTGATGTTCACGTTCGATCCCTCCACGCGGGACGATGCGCTCGAACGCGAGCCGGAGTCTGTCTTGCGCAGCGCCTGCACGCGAAGTGCCTTGTTCAAGGACATGGCAGGTGTGCGTTGGTGCGATTCGCCGCGCATGTGCGTATCGACGCCCTACGTCGACGCGCTCTCCTGGCAGGACGGACGCATCAAGCTCGGCGACGCGGCCTTCGCGCTCGACCCGATCTCGTCCTCGGGCGTCGAGAAGGCGATGCGCTTCTCGCTCCAGGCCGCTATCGCGATCAACACGTGGTGCCGGGCAAGCGATGCCTCGGAGCGCGAACTGGCGCAGCGCTTTTACGAATCGCGCCTGATCGAAAGCGCGGCGCGTCACCTCGCATGGACCGCCGGGTACTACCGTCAGGCATGGTGCGCCGAAGCGCCTTTCTGGCGCCTGCGCTCGACGCCTGCATTGACGTCCGATACGGTTGCGACGTCCTCGCTCGGCGACGAAGCCGCGGCGCGCGTAGACCTCATGACGCACGCGCTGCAAGACGAATTGGCGCACGTACCGTCGAACCAGCCCCAGCCGAGCGAGCCCGTGCCTCCGTTGCCCTTGCACAGTCCGATCCGCTTTGCCCGCAATACCGGCATTGTCGTGGTGCCTTGCGCGACCGGCGACCGCGTCACCGCGCATCCCGCCTTGCAGCATCCGAGTCTTGATCGACCCGTCGCGTTCTGGAATGGCGTGGCGCTGTTTCCGCTCCTCGACATGTTGACGCGGGCAACGCATCCGCTCGAGCTGATTGCGTTTCTCGGCAGATCGATGGAAGTGGCCAGGGCGCAACAGCTGCTCGAATGGCTGTGGAGCAAGCAAATGGTCGAGCCCGCTGTCTTCGGTGCGTGAATACCTGTTATTGGGCGGCGCGAGCACGCTCGCTTCGTGACCGCTTGTCCCGTCGTGCAGCAATGCTTCCCGGACTATCGCTCGTCTGTTGCGGGAACACGACTTAATTTGCCGAAGACTGGCATCGGTCGTGTTCGAGGCGCCGGTTCGAGCTCCGCTTTTGACGGTGATATAAGGATCCCAGGAGACGTAGCCCTAAAGTTGTGCTTGCAGGCCATTGCTCGGCCAGCCCAGTGCAGGGTAAGGCTCGACGGCTCGATATTGCAAACCGGGCCGCTGCCGGCTTTACGAGGGCAGATATTTCTGCCCTCGTGATAGAACAGAGAAAATCTTGCAACTATCACTTAAAGGAGTCGGCCGGGCTTCGTTCCCACTGTTGGGAGCTCGCTCTGCCATTGAATTGAAAGACGATAATACTGTTGCCGTCCGTCAGGTAACCACCGTAATTGTCGATGACGTACGAATGGTCGGTCACATTTCGAAGATAGGGGGCGTCATATCTCCATTGTTGAGTAGCCGTTGCAGCGCCGGTGTATGCTGCAAGAACAAAATTCGTATTGTCAGTTAAGCTTTGGCCATCCAGAACAAGGGTATTGCTGGTGGATGCTAGTGCAATTGAGTTGTCTTCGGTTCGAAATGTCCAGGTGTAGAGGGACGAGTCAGCATTATCTTTGTTGCGCAAGACGATAGGGGCGCCAACGTATGTGTCAGAAGCTGCAATGACCCAGTTGGGCTGTCCGGCAAGGTGGATGACGTAGCGAAGGTCCATTTTTATCTCCGTGGTTAATTCCAGAATGAAATTAAAGAATCGATGTGCTAAGTGATGACGCCAGTGGCGTCCTCACGTCTTCCAGCTAGCAAAGCGTCACCTTCAGAGAATTCAAGGCTTGAGGAAGAGTGCTTGCAGCATAGGAAGGATTGACGCGCGAATCGATTACACGTGATTACAGTTCGCTGTGCGGTATGAACCGCCCCGGATTTTATGGAGGCTCCAACTCTTGAGAGATTTGAGCGATGAACAAGAAGGCAACCAAGTTTTCTCCGGAAGTCCGAGTGCGCGCGGTTCGCCTGATGCGCGAGCAGCGTAGCGAACATCCGTCGATGTGGGCGGCGATCGAATCGATTGCGCCGATGATCGGCTGCACACCGCAGACACTGCACGAGTGGGTCAAGCGCGACCAGGTCGACCACGGTGAGCGCGATGGCGTAACCACAAACGAGCGCGAGCGCCTCAAGGCCTTGGAGCGCGAAGTCAAGGAGTTGCATCGCGCCAACGAGATTCTCAAGGTCGCGAGCGCGTTTTTCGCCCAGGCGGAGCCCGACCGCCGTTTCAAGTCCTGAAGGCCTTCATCGATCAGCATCGCGACACCTTCGGGGTCGAGCCGATCTGCCAGGCCTTGCGGATTGCCCCGTCGGGTTACCGATGCCATGCCGCGCAGCTTCGTGATCCGTCGCGGCGCTTCGTTCGCGCAATCCGCGATGAACGTCTGCGGCCACTCCGCTCGCTGCGCCGAGCGTGGTGTCGCACGCCGTCGACGCGGATCCCGCCGGCGGGGCACCGATGGTGGCCGTGCACGTGACCCTGAAGGTCTAGCCGACGCGCGCCGGCGGTCGCGACCGGACCCGCGTGCTGGGGCGCGAAGTGCTGGCCGGGGTCGCCCGAACACCGACCCGCGACGGCGTGACGGTACTGCAGGTGCCGTTCGAGAACGACGACGCGATCGGCCGGCGCGTCGACGATGTGTTGGTAGCGATCGCGCTCACGGCCGAGCAGCATCGCTGCGTATCGGAGAGTGAGGCGTGGGCCGAGTTCGCCGACGAGCATTGACGCTGGTGAGCCGGGATTGCGGCGACGTGCAGCCGAAGCGCATGCGCGGCGTGCGCTACGAAGCTGGGTAAGCGATCAGCCTCGTCCCTCCTGCTTTCGATGAAATCCTCCACGAGCCGCGACTTTTTTTATCTCTGTAGTGTTCGTGGTGTGGGGGCTCTGCTTGGGAGGCAAGGACTTGCGAGGTTCTGAAGAAGCAGAACTGCGCGAGCGGCCCGACGTGTATTCAATACGTTCACTGCCGGCGCAAAGCGGGCGGTTTGCCCTATCGCACCAATACCGCCTTCACGCAGGCCGGCCCCAGTGGCTCGCCGCTATCGGAGAACGCCCGGAGAGGGTATACCTCGACATGCATGCGTTGCCGCTCGAAAGAATCGAAGATCCACCGACTGTGTTCACCATAATGGGTGTGGCGACTGAACCCCATCGATTCCAGTGCCTCCGTGAACTGAGCGAAAGTGGGTTCACACGTCGTCAACGGAGATGCCTGCGTTCCGGGAATCGGATCAAACATCAGATCCACACGCGGATCGATCTCACCGATCGTCACCCGCTGGATACTGAATGCCCAGTTGCCCGGCAAGCGTTGACCATAGCCGAACTGATCCTTGCCAATCGCTGTGGTCTGCACGCCAAAGATGCGGTGTACCGTTTCGGGCGTGATGTCGGTAACTTGGCTGCTTGCCTGAATCAGCGCCAGCATGCGTTGTAGCGCTTGCGTCGTGCTCAGGTTTGCTGGCGCTTGAGATTCGACAGGCGATTTGCCTGCGCGGTCCGGCGTGGCCGCGCCCGCAGGCTGTCCGTGCACGCTGCCAAACGGCATGCATAAACTCAATGCTGCCACGACAATCCGCAGCGTGACGAACATGCTGCCAGTGCGCCGGACTGCAAATTCGAGAATTTTGCTTCGTGTCTGCGTCATGCCGAATCCTTGTCATGGTTTTCGTTTCTCAACGCCGACGGACGCGCCCGATGCGCGCGGTTCTCAGCGCGCCGCGCGAGGGTAGCGGCTGTCGGTCAGGCAGGCACGTAGCCAGCCCGTGTCTTCCGTGCCAAGTTCGGCTTCGGCATCCAGCTTGGGTAGCGCCGTTGGCGCCAGGGCCGGGCGGCCTGGATGGAGATTCCAGCCGGCGGTCGACTTGCGCGGCTCATCCGCATCCGGACACGGGCTGCCGCCTTCGGAGCCGTCGCCGCAAGTTGCAACGGTTTCCAGCCTGCCCTGGACGACGTTGCCGACCAAGCGCGTCTCGTAATAGCCGCCGCTCGCCCAATCGTCTTGCAGGGTGCAGATCCTGTCCTGGTTCTGATAGCGGCGTTCGCTGAAGCATCCGTAGCTCAGTTGACCATCGTGGGGCAGGAAGTCGCATCGGGTCTCGAACCCGGCGAACGGGCCGCCCGTGAATTGCGTCAGAAACTTGCGCTGCGCAAGAGCCGTTTCAAGCAGGCGCGGTGCGGCCTTGCCGCGTTCGCTCAATGTCTCGGTGCGCTGGCGGATCGCCTGGAGCAGGCTCGCACGCAGGGCCTTGGTATTCGGTGCGCCGGGAAAATCGACCGGATCCGCGAAGCGCTTGTCACGCGCCGCGAGCCAGCGTTTCTGACTGCGTACCAGCATCGCGCGCAATTCACCATCGTTGCCCGCTTGCTGCATGATGGCCGTATAGGTTTTGCCCATTTCCGCGTCGGCGGCCTTGAGTTTTTCGTCGGCACAGATCGTGTGCTCGACGCGGTTACTGGCCTTCTTGCAGTCGATTGCATGTGCAGAAGCCGCGGTGACGAGCAGGGCGACACAGGCGACGTGCTGGATGGTGGGTTTCATGCTGGTTTCCGTGCTGATTCGGTTGTTCAAGGCCCGGGTGAGGCCGCGCTTCATGTGCGACTCGTCCGCGCAGTCGTGACCTTTCGGCGATACTCGCGCGCGGGTTTCACGACGTGACGCAGCGCCGGACGGCCAGCATCGTCGTGCCGATCAAACGGCCGGGAGCGACGATGGCGAGCGTGCCGGGCCGGGTTACTCCAGCGGCCTGAGGAGCGCCTTGGGCACGTCGTATCGCGTGCCGTCATAGACCAGCCGATGCGTGGACGTTTCCGACCTGGTCGGGCGCAGTGCGCACATGCCGTCCTTGCCCTTCGTCATGCGACGCGACAGCACTTTCTCCGTGACGACGATGTCCGCGAAACCGCTGCGCGGCGACGGAACCACGGCCAGCGTGCGTTTTCCCCCGACAGAGGTGTCCGAGCACTGCTCACCCATGACGGTGGTGTCTGCCTGGACGACCAGGCCGTCGACGACGGGGCTGACCTGATTGCCATCGAACGCATAGAGCCACAACGCGTCTTCCGAGAAGTTCTTCGGATCTACCTGACGCCCGCGCATCACCAGCAGGCCCACGGCGTTTTGCCGTGGCGCGAGCGGGTAGCGGGCACTGTCGAACCGGACTGAACGGAGTCCGAGCTGGCCGCCTGCGGTCCCGGTGTTCAGGCGCAACCGCTGCCGCAGGGTCAGGCCGGTCTTGTCGAGCACGAGCAGATCGAGACGGCCTTCCGATTCGCCGAGCGTCGCATCCTTGACGAAGGGCACTGCGGCGAGCATCAATTCGGGGTGGTCGGGCCAGATGCGGCACACGATGTGTGCGGTTTCGCCGTCGGGGTCGCCTGCGGGCGTCACGATGGTCAGGCCATCGAGCGTAAAGTTGCCGTTGCTTGGCCTGGCGCTCGGGTACGCGCTGCGCACGATGGCGGCGGCGCGATTGCCGCACGTATCGCTGTCGGCACGCGCAGCCTGTGCATTGAGCATCAGCGAGGCCATCAGGAACAGGCTGCGTGCAATGGACGGTTTGGCGGTCATGGCAATTTCCGGAGCGAGGTTCGGGGCGTGGGCTCAACGCACGCCGAGCGAATAGTCCTGGCCGTACACCGAGCGAAGTTCACCCGGCTTGCCCAGGAGCTTGAGCGGGCGATACCTGGCGTTGGACAGAATGCGCGTGGCGCGCGGGTAGAACCCCGGGTCGGATGCGAGCCCCTGTACGTGCGCCATGTCGGCCGGGATGCGAGTGAGGGTATAGCGCGTCAGGTCGCACTGGATCTGGCCGCTGACGATCTCGCAGGCTTGCTTGTCGTAGTCCGCGTTGGGCGGCGTGGGGTACAGCCCATCAATCACGATGGCTTCGCCCGGTGCGACGCTGAACGAAGCAAACTCGCGCTTGAGCCTGGTCGAGACCGCCAGCCCGTCGACGGACTTCTCCCGGGTGACGGACTTCCATCCGGCAGGCTCGGTCATCTCCGATACCGTTCTCTTCTCCGTCGCCCAGAATGCGCAGCCGCCGCCCTGGACGAAGATCGACGAGCAGTACGTATCCGTGACCTCGCGGTCACGATACTGTGCGTTGAACCATTCCTGCGACTCGATGAAGTCGGTGTTCTTCTTGGGCAGCAACGAGATCTGCCCCAGCGGTGAACGCCCCGGCTTCTGCCGGGTGCCGAGTTGCGACATCGCGTCGGAGGTCGTCTCGTAGGTGTTGCCGGCGACGGTGTAGGTACCCGGATTGACGATGTAGACGAAGTACTGGGCGTTGCCCGCCACGAAGGTCGATACATAGCCGTGCAGCCCCACTTCGTTGAATGGTTCGTCCGGCCCCACTCGTATCACGTCATGAGCATTGGCCTTGTTTTGCCAGATGGTGGTGGCCGTCACGTCGGTACGGAACGCCCATTTCTTTTGGCTGACGGCTTCGTCGCCGGTGTACTTTCTGTCGAGGTTGATGGCGGGCACGATCACGAGGGACTTGCCGGCCACCACGGCGCGGTTGATCAACCAGTCGATGCCGGCGTGCCAGCTTGCCAGCTTGCGCTCGCGAGGCAGCGCCGGGGGCTCTTTCGATTCTCCCGGTGGTGCCGCGGTTGCGGCCGCGACAAGCGAGCAGATTTCCTTGCGCAGCGTTTCGTCGTCCATCTCCTGCTTCGGGTTGAGTCGGGCGACCACGGAGATCACGCCCAGCGACTCCTCCAGCATGAAGCGGATCGGGAACGAGCGCTTCTCCCCCTGGTCCGGGAGCGGCTGGACGATCGTGACTTCGGTCAGCGTGCCGTGTCGTTCGTTCGACGTCACGCTCAGCTTTGCTGCGGTGGCAGCCTGTGTCAGCCGGGAGGCCGCGTCGGCCGGGTTCAGCGCCTTGATCGGCAACCACGTGGTGTAGTGGCGGCCGGTGACGCCATCCAGCGCGGGGCGGAAGTTGTAGGTGCAGGTGGTAAAGGCGGGCGCCCCCGGAAAGGCGTCGTTGGACGACGCGGGCGCCGTGGCCGCCACGCCGGTGCTCACTGCGTTGCGGCTCATGTCGACGCGGCCGAGCATGCCGCACATGCCGCCCCGGATGGCTTCGGGTGCTGCCTGCATGCCTGGGGGCAACGTCGTCGCCACGGAAATGGTCTTCGTGTCCTGGTTGGCCGTCAGCGTAATGGCGAATCCGCGGGCGCGGTCACTTTGCTTTTGCTGGATCGTCAGCTGGCCGGCCGAACCGGTGTAGTTCTCGTCGCCGATCAGGAAGCCGTCGCCCGTGGCAATCTGCTTGAGTTGCGCGATGGCGTTGCGTGCGTCCAGGCCCGGCACCGTGGTGAACGTCGAGAAGCGTGTCCCGGCACCGGTGTCGGCTTCACTCTTGAAATTGGCCTCGCAGCCGGCCGCGGCCGCGGCGTGGTGCGAGCCGAGACCGAGCATCAGCCCGAGGACGGCCAGGCGCAGGTGTGCGGAACTCATGATGCTGCTTCTCCCGTGTAGTGATGGTGTCGAGTCGATGTCTTCCATTCGATCAGCAGTCCGGAAGGGCGGTGGAGTACCCGAAACCTCACTGCTTCGGCTGCCTTTGCGGCGGCAAGCAGGCCCTGGTATGCGCTGCTCGTGCGAGCGTCCTGATGCCGAAGCGCTCGTGCTCAGGCGTCGGCGCCCTTGCACTGCATGCTCGCGATACGTTGGTCCGGCCTGGTGCGGTAGAACACGAAGTTAGTCGCCCCCGGCCCCTGATTGCCGCCATCTTCATCGACGTAGGTTTCCGCGAACACCGGCACGGCAGCGTTGTCGATGCTGACCCGGTAGAACACGTTCCTTTGCGTGTTCGGTGCAGTGGTGCCGTAGTCGAGCGCGCATCTGCCGGCGATGCGCTTGACCGCGGCATTGCCGCCGAACTGGCGCAGCAGAATGTCCTGCGTGTCGTCGCTCGGGTAGAACTTCCGCAGCGCAATCGACAGGACGGCAGCTGCATTGCCGTTGAGTACGACGCCGACGCGGCCTTCGTTGTCCTTCTTGACGCCGGCTTCGTCGCCGACCTTGCCGTCAGGCACATCCACGTCGCCGAAGCCGGTGAGCAGCATGTTGCCGCCACGGTAGTGCGTGGCCTCGGGGGAATGGCTGTCGGGATTGCCTAGCGGCTTCGCGTCGCTCCAGTGCACGCCGTGCACGTTGTCGAACGCCTGCCAGGTTGCCGGCTTCGTCCCTCCGAATACGCCCAACAGCGTTTGCAGCGGCGATGCTGCCGCCGTTTCCGGCACATGGGCGGCCGACAAAGACGCAGCGGACGCGGGTGCCGCCGTCGGGCTGGCGGGCGGCGTGGCGCGCTCGCACGCGTTCAGGCCGATCAGCAGGACGCCGGCGGAGAGCGCACGCCAGATGTGGGGCGGGGTTCGCATCGGCAGACGTTGCATGAGTCGCTCACGGTTTTTGTGGTGGGCAGGGCGACGCAGCCAACGATGAGTGATCAGCGGCACTTGACGTCGTAACCCGTGACGGATGGGAGGTCGCCGTCGCCTACGGTGGTCAACGTCAGCCTGCCGGCAGGGGCCGCGTACCCGAAGTCGCAAAAGCCGAGGCCGGTGCCCGCGCAGGATTCGGTCTCGACAATGCCGCGCCTGACCAGAGCGGACTGCCGAGGCTCTCCGCTGGCGCCGCCTCGCACCGGATTCCATCCATGGGCGACCAGCACCTTGCGGGCCTTGTCGATCGGCATGTTGTAGACGTTGGGCACCTTGGCGCGGCCTTTGCAGACGGAGTCTTCGTCGGCCACCTTGGACAGGCGCAGCGTGCCGTCGGCGTCAACGCGCAGGTCGCCGGCGGGCGAGGGGGCGATGTCGCCATCCCAAATGCGTACGGCGCCGCCTTCGAGCGGGGCCAGTCTGCCGATGGCGGTATCGTCCGCCGATTTGCCGTAGGCCAGCGCGATCAGCTTGCCGTTCTCGAACACGGCTACGTTGCCTTGCGTGATGCTGCAGGTGCCGCTGGTTGCGGGCTCCATCTGGCCTGCGAAGCTGACCGCGCGGTAGGGCCCCAGCGGCACGTCCGACAAGATGGCCCAACCTTGCGCTGCGACCAGTTTGGCTGCTGCCGACTTCGGCTGGATGACCCATTGCGAGCAACTGTCGCGATCGACGGGGCTCGCTGCCCTGGGCAGATTCGTGAGCGCCTTCATGCGGATGTCCTTCAACTCGGACACCACGCGTGGCGCGGGTGCATTCGTTTGTGCGGCGGCCGGCACCGTGAGCGCGAGGCCAAGCACCAGGCCGGCACCGCACAGACCCTTAGATGCGAAAGATGCGGCGACAAGCGGCAGAAAATCGGCACGCGGCATAGCGGAAGATCCGGTGAGGTCGGTGGATGCGCGCTTCAACGTACGGCGCGCCTGTGCTTGCCTGTCGCTGGCATCGCGAGTGTGCATTAACCGCCGAGCAGCGCTTTTGTGAAACGCGTTCATTTCCCAAATATTAGGAACGGGAAATATATCGCGAAGCAAAAGCACGGCGACCGTTGTGCCTGCGCCGATTGCTTCGACCTCACTGATCGCGATTCTAGTCAAAGTAGATCGACTAGTATACATTCATCATATCGTTCTTCTCGCTTCGTAAAGATGTGGATCTGATGCCACGCGGTGCCGGGGCGTCGAGTGTGGTTCGGGCAGGAATTTCACAATGACCCTGACAGCCGGTATCGATGAGATCGCCCGCAGCCTGGACGGGCTGGGCCCATCCTGGTTGCCCGCCTACGACATGCGTGCCTATGCGGCAAAGGTGGATTCGGAATGCGGATATGGTTCCGACATGATGGTTGCCATCGAGATCAATACGAAAATGTTCGAGGAAGTCGTTGCGTTCGTGCATTTGTGCGGCGCGTACGCATTGCTGCATCCATCCACTGAGCGGCAGTACGAGTGCGTGCGCAACGACAGGGCAGAAATCGACGATGTGCTTGCACGAAATGCGATCGCCGCATGTCCGACATACACGGGGTTGCTGACGTCGCTCGTCGATCGGGGCATCCTCGCGCGATGTACGCGGGATTGATGTTCAGCGCTCTATGAGCGCTTTGTGCCGATTTCATTTTTACTGCGACGCATCGCATTTACAGTCGCGATCAGGGCCTAGCTAAAAATGACCAAGCCTTCCAGACACCGTGCCATGCAGACAAGAGCAATCAAGAACCCCACTGTTTTGTTCGCCTTGGTCACCCAGGCGATCGCGGATATGTCGCGTCAATGCCCGTCGGCTGTGCGCGCGACAGTCGGGCTATTGCTTGTCGCCAGCGTGCTTTCGGGGTGTGCGCCCCTGTCGGCGTCTGCGCCGGCGGATCCTCAACAACAGTTTGCCGCAGAGCAGCGGAATGCGAATGCGTTGTATAGCCGGAAGGTGTTGGCATATAAGCCGATGTTCGAGAATCCTGGCGGCTATGCTCGAGCGCAGATACTGGAAGCGTACGAGGCGGTGCTGCAGCAGTACTCCGTCGCCGCAATCGCCTATGCCCGCACCATCTATCCCGAGGCTCGACAGACGCTTCCTCCTTCCCTGCAGCCATTGCCGGCGCCGTCGGGGCCGGTCACGCTGGCGGTCGTCAATCGCGACTACGAATATGTGCTCGGAATGGACGCCGCCTTGTGGGAGATGGATATGGCGGCGAACTTTGGCCGGCCATCCAGGTTGCCGATACCGAAATACACCGGCCCTGTGCTCATCATGCCGCCTGCGCCGCCGTTTCCGCCCCTGCAGGATGTTCGCGATCCAAAGTTCGCGCGGCTCGTGACCATGACGAAGAAACTGGACGATGCGCAGAAGGCAGATCTGGCACGAGAGCACGCCGCGATCGAGCAACAGTATGCCGAGCAAGCCGCGTGGCGGGCTCGACACCTCACGGGTCAGTATGATCACATCGATCCGAGGACGGGACTACCGTATGCGCCCCCGCCACAGGAGACGCAGCGATGGTGCATGATGGGCGGTGGCCGGGTGCCTTGCTGAAACCGCTGCGAGCAGCGGCAATTGCGGCCCGATTGGATGCCAGCCGGGCTGGCGCACACTTCCGCGTGGAGTCATCTGCTTCAAAACCCGTACTCGATGGGTGTGTCGGCTCGGGTGACGATGTTCGCTGACGGCGTATCGGTTGCGTGTCTTGATCCGTTGACGCCGTCGCGGTGAAGTGATCCCGTGTTGCCGAAGCCGGCAGTTTCCTTTGACTTCGTGGTGGCTGACGATGTCTGCCGAGTCACCCGGAACGTCATGTCGCAGCGCTCCTGCCCGCGGACCCTCCGGACATCGTGCGTGATAGCGTTTCCCGAGTACTCGGAGCCGACTGCTTGCTGTCTATCCCACGCCCCGCCGTATCGCACGAACAGGCACTAACGTTGCCGCGTACAACTTTTTGCGGGGATTCCTGAACGCTCCGGTTCTTGTCTGGCGCAAGACGAATGAGAGGGGCGTGGAGGACGCAGCATTCACCGCGCTGAAGAGCGAGATCGTATCCGGCAGTCGGCAATGCTTGCCCTACAGGCTGAAAGGAGCCGTATTGGCGGCGGTGCTAAGATGCCGCCCTGTAGTCAGGAGATGCATGAATGCGCGCGAGCAAACGCCAGCAGGTGGTCGACAAGGCAGGTGAGTTGTTTTCCCTCCATGGTTTTCATCCGGTCGGCATCGACTGGATCATCGCCGAAGCGGACGTTGCCCGCATGACGCTCTACCATCACTTCGCGGGCAAGGACGATCTCATCAAGGCAGTGCTGGAACAGCGCTACACCTTCATCATGGAGAGCATCGCTGCCAAGCTCGGCCCCATGCCGCACGCCACTGCGCGCCTGAAGGGGATTTTCGACTGGTACGGCACCTGGTTCAGTAGCCCGGAGTTTGCGGGCTGCCTGTTCGAGCGCGCGCTGGCCGAGTTCGGTGCGACCTGCCCCAAGGTGACCGACGTGGCGGTGCGCTATCGGGATGACTTGCTGGCCCTCATGGAGCAACTGCTCTCCGAGATCATTCCGCGTCGCCGGGCGCGTCAGCTTGCAGGCGTGTACGTGATGCTGCTGAGCGGGGCGACCGCGGATGCGCGTGCGATCGGGGATCCGCGTGCTGCCGCAAGGGCATGGCAGGCGGCGGAGATGCTGCTGAACGAGTCCAAAGTCGCAGCTGAAAGCATGCGCAAAGCCCGTAGCCGTCAGGCTTGATCGTTTGTAGACCCTGCCTTTAGCTTTAGCAAGCGACGCGTCACAACCTCTGTGTCAGAGAAGCAGTCGCCGTAGGCGGCACGTCGACAGACGTCGTGGCGCCAGGGGCGCTGAGGCCGAAGCAAGCGCCACGGATTTTCATCGGGATGCGGGGGCTTGCTCCATCGCCCAGAACGTGTCGCGTCTGCCTTTTAGTGCTCGAACCGGGCAACGCAACGGTGTGTTCGTGCCGCGTCCCGACCTTTCATTTCCTGCGGCGAACGCAGTTCATTCAAATCCTTCCACGATCATCAGATCGGCGACCGCCTTGCCATCACGATAAGACTTTGCCGCTTGATATTCAGGCGAGTTGTAGCACGCCAACGCAGTTTCCATGCTGTCAAACTCGATCACCACGTTTCGCGGCCGCTGCTGTCCTTCCAGATGCCGAGTGAATCCTCCTCTCGCCAACGGCTTCCCGCCATATTTCTCAAAACTCTCCGTCGCTCCCTTTGCGTAGATCGCATAGGATTCGGCGTCGAAAACCTCCACATGCGCAATCCAGTAGGCCTTGGCCATGACAGTCTCCTTGCTTAGTCGGGTTGTGGGTTTCTGTAGTAAAAATTCTGGATGCTGGATATGTCGAGAAGCGCGTTTTCGTCATTCGCTTCGTCATGCAATGCAAACAGGTTTCGTGCCAATGCCCCAAGCGGAACGCTCGCCTGTGCTGTCTGCGCGCAGTTCAATGCCAGACCGAGATCCTTGAGCATGAGATTGACCTGGAAGCCGCCGTTGTATGCATGACTGGACGGCACGTCCGGCAGTACGCCGGGCCACGGATTCCACCGGTCCACCATGAAGTTGCGACCGCTGCTATTCCGGATCACATCCGACAGGATGCGAGGCGAGAGACCATTCCTGGCGCCCAATGCCAACGCCTCGGCGGTGCCGACCATCGAGACGGCTGCGAGCAGGTTGTTGCAGATTTTCGCCAGCTGTCCTGCGCCATGCTCGCCTGCATGGATCACGGTCTTGCCCATTGCACGAAGGATCGGATCGATTTTCGCTATGGTTTCCGTTTTGCCGCCGACGATGAAACATAGCGTTCCTTCCCGGGCGCCCATGATCCCGCCGGACACGGGCGCGTCGACTACCTCGCGGCCGTGCCGATTTGCTGCGTCTGCGATCGTCTTCGACGAGCTCGGGTCGATCGTCGAGCAGTCGATATAGACCGGATTGCGGTTCGCAGTCCGCAGTATTCCGTTTTCGCCGAGGTAGGTCGACTCGACGATGTTGCCGTTCGGCAGCATGGTGATCACGGCGTCCACATCCTGCGATGCATCGATGGCATGTGCCGCGACCTCGGCGCCATATTCTGCGGCCGCTTCCAATGCCACCGGATTCAGATCGAACACCTTCAAACGATGGTTAGCCTTGAGCAAGTTCTTTGCCATCGGCAGTCCCATATTGCCAAGTCCAATGAACCCGATGTCCGACATGGATTCGTCTCCGTATGTTGAATTTATCGACTGGCGCGACAAAATTGCAGTACGTATCTACATTCTGTACTGCGCATATCAGCCCGTATTTCCGTCATGTGATTAAACGTATCATGAGAAAAACGTCGGAGGCAGATGGGTAGCGTGCACACTCGATGTGCAGAATTGCACACCGCCTCATGTGGAACGTGCGTTGAATCGGGATGACCTCGGATGCTTTCTGGAGCCGGCGCGCACCGGGAAGCTCACCTTGGTATAGAGCACACGCCGCTGGCGCGGCGAATTCAGGCGTTGGAAAAGGTGCTCGAACGACCGCTTTTTGCCCGCGAGGCAAGCGGCCATGAGCTCACGGAAACCGGAGCTGCACTGCTCGCGAAAGTGGAAGACAGGGAGCGGACGTGTGTAGCGGTGGAGGCAAGTCTGCCTTCATCGGAAATCAGGGGGTGGATCGACGTCGTTGCGATTCGGAAAAGCGACCGGATCACGGCGCACGCCGAACGGCGAAACATCCGAAGATCCAAAAAGGTCTGGCGAATGTTGCGTCATGACGCTCGGCGCGATCGACATCCGCTGCTGCGATGAGTCGCGGATCGCTCCCGCCATCCGTTCGCGCTGCCGAGTGTCGCGGGTCAAGCGTCGCTACTGCTGTCGCCCTTGCCGGTTTGCCGGTATTCCAGGATCGCTTGCTCATGCGCGGCACCCCAGTCGCGCATCGCGCTGATCAGCGGAGCCAGCGTCTGGCCGAGCGGCGTCAGCGAGTACTCGACCTTCGGCGGTACTTCCCGATAGACCTCTCGTGCAACGACGTTGTCGGCTTCGAGTTCACGCAGTTGCAGGGTCAACATCCGCTGCGTCACCTCGGGCATCAAACGCCTCAACTCGTTGAATCGGCGCGTACCCGACATGAGATGATAGAGGATCAGGGACTTCCACTTCCCGCCGATGACCTCGACGGTAAACGTAACGGGACAGGCGAATGCCTCAACCTCTCCATGCGGAATTCCGAGCTTCATCTGACGTGCCTCACGTGACTAGTGGTATCCAAACTGTGCCTACTGCACAAAACTGTGCGTACTTACGAAAACTGCGGGTTAAGTTTAGCATCGGCTCCACATCAAAACCTGACGGAGTCGTCGAGATGAGTTTGTTGTTATCGCCCTTTGAAATCAAAGGTCTGAAGCTGAAGAATCGCGTCGTTATGTCCCCGATGTGCATGCATAGTGCCGGGGAAGACGGGTTGGTCACCGCATGGCATCACGTTCACTATGGCGCCCGCGCGTTGGGTCAGGCCGGCCTGATCTTTTTCGAAACCCTGGCCGTGCACAAGGACGCCCGCATCGGTCCCGGGGATCTCGGAATCTGGAGCGACGATCATGTCGCCGGGTTGCGCGACCTGGTTGATCTGCTGCATGGATACGGCGCCAAGGTCGGTGCCCAGATCGGACACGCGGGCCGAAATGCGGATTTGCCGGGCGTGGTTCGTATCGCCCCTTCGTCCATTCCCTTTACGCCGGAAAGTCCGGTTCCGCGCCAGATCGCGCTCGATGAAATTCCGGATCTCGTCAAGTCGTTCGGCCGTGCGGCGCGGCGCGCCCGCGAAGCCGGTTTCGATGTGCTGGAACTCCACACCGCGCATGGCTATCTGCTCAACGAATTCCTTTCGCCACTGGCAAACACACGGGATGACGAATACGGTGGCGATGCGCAGCGGCGCTATCGGATCGTGCGCGAGATCATCGAAGAGGTGAAGCTTCATTGGGGTGATCGTCCGCTGTTTGTCCGAATTTCCAGTACCGACTACACCGACGGTGGCAACACCCCGGAGTCGTTCCTTGAATATGGTCGCTGGATGAAGGAACAGGGTGTGGATCTCATCGATTGCAGTTCCGGCGGTATCAAGATGGTCAAGGTGCAGACCTATCCCGGATATCAAGTGCCGGCTGCCGAGCTGCTTCGCAAGGAGGTCGGTATTGCCACCGGAGCGGTCGGGATGATCACGAACGGCCGGCAAGCTGAAGAGATCCTGCGGAACGGGCGAGCCGATCTCGTTTTCGTCGGTCGGGAGATGCTGCGAGATCCGTTCTGGGTGCGTAGTGCTGCGGATGATTTGAAGGAGTACATAGAAATTCCTCGTCCATACACCCGATACGGGTCGGTGTGGCTGAATACCAGAGAGGCTGCGTAACGCCGGCAGCGACCGAGACAAGATCGGTACTCCAAATGGCTCGCCTGAGAACTGGCGGGCCATTTTTTTTTACCCGCGCGGCCATCGACGAATCGAGCCGCCACTTCCGGCATTTCTGCACAGCCGTTGGCCGCTCGTGCGCTGTGCACCCCGTATTCCCGATCCTAAGATTCCTCACAGTCTCGGAGCATGCCCTTGTCCAGGAGACGCAGGGACCGAGCGATTCAGACTTCGTTGCGACTACCCATATCGTTAGAAAAGGAGCACCGTCATGCCCACTATTGCGTGGATCGGCCTCGGCCTGATGGGTAACCCCATGTCCAGACACATGGTCAGATCGGGCTATACCGTTCGCGGTGTAGACATCGATGCCACTGCGCGCCGGAACGCCGCCGCCAATGGCGTGCAGGTAAGCGAATCGATCGCGGACGCATGCAAGGACGCCGACGTGGTGTACACCATGCTGCCTTCGGGCGCAGACGTCCACGATGTCATGACGGCTGCCGATGGTGTATTTGCAAGCGCGCGTCCCGGCACGATCGTGATCGACTGCTCGACGATCGGCATCGACTACGCGCGCAAGCTGCATGCCGCCGCGGCAAAGGCCGGTATCGTCTTCGTCGAGGCGCCGGTATCGGGTGGAACCGAGGGCGCGCGCGACGGTACGCTCACGTTCATGATCGGCTGCGACAACGCGTATGCGGGGCAGGCCGCCGAATTGCTGCAACCACTTGGCGACTACATCGCGTACGTCGGTGGCCCGGGCGCAGGTCAAGCCGCCAAGGTGGTGAACAATCTCATCATGGCGGTCAGCGTCACGGTCAACTGCGAGGCAACGGCACTGGGACAGCGGCTCGGTCTCGACATGAAGGCATTTTTCGAGATCGCGACGCGTTCGTCTGCCGACAACTGGTCTTTCCGTCTGTGGAACCCCGCACCCGGTGTCGTCGATGCATCACCTGCGTCGAACGGGTACAAAGCGGGCTTCAAGACCTGGCTGCTCGCCAAGGATCTGAGCCTTGCCGTCGAAGCGGGGCGCGAGGTCGGTGCGCGCCTCGAAACCGCAGAAACCGCATACGCGCTGATGACGAGGCATGCGGAAACTGGCGGTGCCGATCTCGACGCGACATCGCTCGTTCTTCACTTGTCCAAAAGCGCCTAGCGATCTTCAAGCGCCAACGGCGGCGATCGGCGCCAAGCGCCGTCCGCCGTCGACGCTGAGATTCCGCGAGCATCAGGCGGGCTGCGTCAGCCCGTTTGCACGCCTGATGCAAGCCGTTGCGCACAGGCCGCGACGCGACATCTAAAGGAAAGTGGCTCATGAAAGTCACTTCCAATACGGAGACATACCATGATAAGCACGGCAATCGACAGGTCGGCACGGCCCGAAGCGATGACGGTCCGCAGCCGAACCGTAGTGTTCGCGTCATCGTTGGGGACCATCTTCGAGTGGTATGACTTCTTCCTGGCGGGCGCGCTTGCGCCGTTCATCAGCAAGGCCATATTTTCCGGAGTCAGCCCGTCGGCTGCTTTCATCTTCACGCTGCTCAGCTTCGCCGCAGGCTTTGCCGTACGGCCGCTCGGCGCAGTCGTGTTCGGTCGTCTGGGCGACAAGCTGGGTCGCAAATATACGTTCCTGGTGACCATCCTGCTGATGGGGGCGTCAACGTTCTTCGTGGGGCTGCTGCCGGGGTACGCCACGATCGGCATTCTGGCGCCGATCCTCTTCGTTGCCATGCGGCTCGTGCAGGGGCTGGCACTGGGTGGAGAGTACGGCGGCGCGGCAACGTACGTGGCCGAGCACGCGCCGGCGAATAAGCGGGGCACCTGGACGTCATGGATTCAGATGACCGCGACGCTGGGCCTGTTCCTTTCGTTGCTCGTGATTCTTGGCGTGCGCACCCTGATCGGAGAGGAGCGATTCGGTGCCTGGGGTTGGCGCATTCCGTTCCTGCTTTCGATCGCATTGCTGGGCATCTCGGTATGGATTCGCATGAAGCTCAGCGAGTCACCTGCATTCCAGAAGATGGTGAACGAAGGCAAGACGTCAAAGGCTCCCGTCAAGGAGGCCTTCGGCCAGTGGAAAAACGTCCGGTTGATGCTCATTGCCCTGTTCGGCGTCACGGCGGGGGAAGCCGTGGTGTGGTACACCGGGCAGTTCTACACGCTGTTCTTCCTGACCGAAACGTTGAAGCTGCATGGGGCGATGACGAACACCATCCTCATTGCCGCGCTCCTGATTTCCGCACCGTTCTATGTCGTTGCCGGGGCGCTTTCCGATCGGATTGGCCGCAAGCCGATCATGTTCGTCGGTTGCCTCCTTGCCGTGCTGACTTACATGCCGTTGTTCAAGGCGTTGACGCACTACGTCAATCCTGCACTGGAAGCCGCGCAGACGCGTTCGCCGATTGTCCTCATCTCCGATCCGAAGGCGTGTTCGTTCCAGTTCAATCCGGTCGGTACCGCGAAGTTCACGAGCGCTTGCGATGTGGCAAAGGCAGCGTTGTCGAAAGCGGGGGTGAGCTATGAGAACCAGGTAGCGCCGGCAAACCAGCCGGCCGTGATCGTGGTGGGCTCCGTCCGGATTGAATCCTATGACGCGACGTCCGCGAATGCCAAGGCCAGGGCGGATGCGTTCAACTCCGCACTTCGAAGCGCGTTGACCGACGCCGGCTATCCCCATGCGGCAGATCCGGCGCGTGTGAACGTGCCGATGACCATTCTCGTGCTCGTGGTGCTCATGCTGTACGGCACGATGGTCTACGGGCCGATGGCCGCCATGCTGGTCGAGTGCTTCCCTGCACGCATTCGCTACACCTGCCTGTCCGTGCCGTATCACATCGGCAACGGCTGGTTCGGCGGCTTCCTGCCTGCATCGGCATTTGCAATCGTCGCGGCGCGAGGCAACGTCTATTCGGGATTGTGGTACCCGATCGTGATCGCTGCGATGAGCTGCGTCGTTTGCCTGTTCTTCGTTCGCGAGACACGTGGCGCGAGTATCGACTAGGTGCGCCGTATTAGCGGCCCGTGCAGACCAGCGGGGGCGCTTGCCCGTGCCGGTTTCGTCACGAGCCTGACCGAGAGTTCATCATAAGGAGTGCGTCGTGAATATCGCTGTTGAAACCAACCACCGTGCCGCGCAAGGCCTGCGCAGCGCAAAGCTGCTGATCGACGGCGTGTTCGTCGAATCGAAAAGCGACGAATGGCACGACATCGTCAACCCGGCGACGCAGGAGGTCATTGGTCGTGTGCCGTTCGCTACCACGGACGAACTGAACGATGCGGTAGCGGCCGCAAAGAAGGCGTTCCGTACGTGGAGCGTGACGCCGATCGGCGCGCGTATGCGGCTGATGCTGAAATTCCAGGAGCTGGTTCGCCAGAACATGAAGCGCATTGCGCAGACGCTGACTGCCGAACAAGGCAAGACGCTCGCCGATGCCGAGGGCGACATCTTCCGTGGCCTCGAAGTCGTCGAGCACGCATGCTCCATCGGCACGCTGCAACTGGGGGAGTTCGCGGAGAACGTCGCGGGCAAGGTGGACACGTATACGCTGCGGCAACCGATCGGCGTATGTGCAGGCATTACGCCGTTCAACTTTCCGGCGATGATTCCGTTGTGGATGTTCCCGATGGCGATCGTCTGCGGCAATACCTTCGTCCTCAAGCCGTCGGAGCAGGATCCCCTTTCCACGATGGAGCTGGTGGAGCTTGCGATCGAGGCGGGCGTTCCGGCGGGCGTCCTCAATGTGGTTCATGGCGGGAAGGATGTGGTGAACGCCATTTGCACGCATCCCGACATCAAGGCGATTTCGTTCGTGGGATCCACTCACGTCGGTACGCATGTCTATCGCCTCGGCAGCCAGCACGGAAAACGTGTCCAGTCGATGATGGGCGCGAAGAACCACGCCGTGGTTCTGCCGGACGCAAACAAGGAACATGCGCTCAATGCGCTGGCAGGCGCCGGCTTTGGTGCGGCAGGACAGCGGTGCATGGCTACGTCAGTGGTGGTGCTGGTCGGGGCATCGAAAGAATGGCTGCCGGAGCTCGTGGATCGCGCGCGTCAGCTCAAGGTCAATGCCGGCACGGTTCCGGGTACCGACGTCGGGCCGGTCGTATCCCGTGCGGCCAAAGCGCGGATCCTCGGCTTGATCGAGGCCGGCGTGAAGGAAGGCGCGACGCTCGCGCTCGACGGGCGCGATATTGCAGTCGAAGGCTACGGGGACGGTAACTTCATCGGCCCGACGATCTTCTCGGATGTGACGCCGGGCATGACGATCTACGAGACGGAGATCTTCGGCCCGGTGATCTGCATCATGGAGGCGGATTCGCTGGACAGCGCCATCGATCTGATCAATCGCAATCCGATGGGAAATGGCGTCAGCATATTCACGCAAAGCGGTGCGGCGGCGCGCAAGTTCCAGAGCGAGATCGATGTCGGGCAGGTCGGCATCAATCTTCCCATTCCCGTGCCGGTGCCGATCTTCAGCTTTACGGGATCGCGCGGCTCGAAACTCGGCGATCTGGGCGCATACGGCAAGCAGGTGATCCACTTCTATACGCAGACGAAGACCGTGACGGCGCGCTGGTTCGACGACGCGACGGTCAGCGAAGGCGTGAACACCACCATTGCACTGAAATAACGGAACGCAGCACGGCCGGGGGGCGGGCGAACGAACCGCTTTCGCGCGGGTCGCGTTGCCCGGCCCGCTGCTGCGAAAAGGAGCGACATCATGCATTTCGTCATCTATTGCCTGGATGATCCGGCGAAGCCGTACGCACGTGACCAGCACTATGCGGCGCATCGTGCCTACCTGTCGTCAGCATCCATTCCGATCGTTGTTGCCGGACCGCTGACCGACGTGGCAGGTGAGCGACGGATCGGCAGCATGCTGCTGGTCGACGCGCGCGATCTCGATGAGGCGCGTGCCTTTGCGGCTGGCGACCCGTTCCACGTCAACCAGGTCTGGAAAGACGTCGCCGTGCATCCGTTCATCAAGGCGATCTGAGCCATTTCGGCGGGTATCGCGCGAACCGTAATCGTCTCGCGACGCCTGCCGGCATCCCGGCTCTTCGATCAGACTCGGGACGGATACGACGGCGTGCTCCCGCGCGCCCGACTCGAGCGGCATTCCTGCAACACATGCAGCACAACCCTGCATGGACTGCTATTGATCATCGCGGTTCGAGTGCTTACTGTAGATGCAGATGGCTTCATTCACGGAATACAAGGAGCAGACGAATGGCAGTGACGGTTCGGATCGCTGGAACAGGCGACGTGGAAGTGCTGGAATGTCTCGAGGTCGGCCGCGAGAGCCCGGGGCCGGGCGAAGTCTGGCTCGAGCAAGAGGCGATCGGCGTCAACCCGCTCGATCTCAGTCAACGCCGGGGAGATGCGCCGGTGACGCTTCCGTCGGGCCTCGGTCTCGAGGGGGCCGGCATCGTTGCTGCGGTGGGCGATGGCGTCGTCGATTTCCGCGTGGGGGACCGTGTCGGTTATGCAACCGGCCCGCTGGGCGCCTATGCAAGCGGCAGACGATATCCGGCGGAGCGACTGGTCGCGCTTCCGGACGCCGTCAGTTTTGACGACGCGGCTGCCGTGCTGTTCAAGGGGATCACCGCGCAGTATCTGCTGACCACGACCTTTCCGGTTCGCGACGGCAGTGTCGTCGTCATCTACGGCGCAGCCGGAGCGCTCGGCCAGATCATGGTGCCTTGGGCCAAGCATCTGGGCGCGCATGTCATTGGCGTCGTGTCGCGACCCGGGAGTGTCGAGCGTGCGCGCCAGGCCGGTTGCGATCATGTGCTGGTGTTCGACGCGGCAACGCTGGGCGAACAGGTGACCGACCTCACCGAAGGCCGGAAAGCGGAGGTGGTGTACGACGGTGTGGGGAAGGTGTCTTTCGATGCATCGCTCGACTGCCTTCGTCCGCGAGGGCTCATGGTTTCGTTCGGCGCGACCTCCGGTGCACCGTCGCCCGTCAGCGTGTCGACGTTGAACGCAAAGGGTTCCCTGTACCTGACTCGCCCATCGCTGGCAGCGCATACGGCGTCGGCCGACGTGTATCGCCAGCGTGCGCATGCGGTACTCGATGCGATCCGGGCGGGATTCATCCACGCCAATCCGCGGCACCTATTCCCGCTCGCCGACGTGCGGAAAGCCCACGCATTGCTGCAGCAGGGTAAGACGGAAGGGGCCGTTATACTGAAACCCTGAAATTACCGGGAGCCGATTCAACGGCGACGTATGACATCTGCCACAACGATGAGTGCATTCGGAAGTCAGTACGCGGATCAAATCGGAGCGCTGCTGGCCTTGCATGACGGCGGTACGTTTGCGCAGGCCGGGAAGATTCTGCAACGACATCCGACCGTGATTTCGAAGCGTGTCTCGGAGCTCGAGGCGAGGCTTGGCGTCCGGCTGGTCGAGCGATCGACACGGCATGTCCGCTTTACCGAAGCGGGCGAGCGCTTCATGCAGCGATTGCGCGAAGCGGAGGCCGTACTGACTGACGCTGAACGGGAAGTCTCTGAATTGGCGATACGGGCGACGGGGTCGCTTCGTCTCGCCGTCCCGAGCGCACTCGGGCGGATGTGGCTGGCGCCATTGATCGCCGAGTTTGCGTTGGCCAATCCCGATCTGATCGTTCACGTGGAATACTCGGAGCAGTTCGCGGACATCATCGGCGAGGGTTTCGACGCGGCGATTCGTGTAGGCAGCCTGAGCGACAGCCTTCTACGCGCCAGGAAGCTCTGCGACCACCAACGGATCCTCTGTGCTTCGCCGGCGTATTTGCGGGCACGCGGTGTACCGGAAGCGCCGCGTGATCTGAGTCGCCACAATTGTCTCGGGTTCACCGGTCTTGCCACCTATCCCGCGTGGAAACTCTCGAACGGAAGCCAGACGGAGACGGTCACCGTGCGCGGCAACCTCTCCAGCAACGAGAACTCGACGTTGCTTCTCGCCGCGGTGCGAGGGGTGGGCATCGTGGCTGGCGGCGACTGGCTGATGAGCAGAGATCTTGCATCGGGGCGGCTCGTCAGGGTGCTGCCGCAATGGCATCTCGACGAGCGTTCGGGCGTGTACCTGGTGACGCCGTCGATCAAGCACACGCCGGCGAAGTTGAAGCTTTTCAAGCAATGGATCGAGGCGCAGTTCACGCCAAAGCCGCCGTGGGCATCGGTGTGAAAGCGGCGGGACGCTGCCTCGTGAACGACCGCGTAGTCGACGAAGGTGCATCGTGGCAGCCAGAAAGTTATCGGAAAACTGGGACGACTATCGCTACTTTCTTGCCGTCGCGCAAACCGGAACGCTTTCCGCCGCTGCGGAGCGACTCGGCACGGAGCACACAACGGTGTCCCGAAGAATTCGCGCGCTGGAAACCGTACTGAACAGCCGGCTGTTTCACAAAAGCACGACAGGTTATGTTCTCACGCCGGAAGGGGCGCGCGTACTCGAGGTCGTGCAGGGAATCGAGCGTGCGTTTCATGCCTCGCGCGCGATCGCGGCTGCCGATACCGATGGGGTGGAAGGGATCGTGCGTATCGGCGCTCCCGATGGCTTCGGTTCGATCTTCCTTGCGCCGCGCGTTCATGAACTGACCGCACTGCACCCGCGCCTGGAGATTGAAATCCTCGCCGCGCCAAGGATCTTCAGCTTGTGGAAGCAGGAAGCGGACATTGCGGTCAGCCTGTCCGGCGCGCAGCATCTCCGGGTGGCGTCACGGCGGCTCACCGATTACCGGATGTTCGTGTACGGTGCCAGCACCTACCTCGATCGTGCGGAGCCAATCAACGCAATCCAGGACTTCAGGAAGCATCCCTTTATCGGCTACGTCGAAGAGGGCCTCTTCGCGCCGGAGCTGAACTATCTGCACGTCATGGATGCAGATATTCAGCCACGTATACGGAGCTCGGCACTGTTACCCCAAGTCTTCGCAACCGCGGCCGGGCACGGCCTCGGGGTCCTGCCGGCCTATGTTGCCGAGTCGCTTCCGAATCTCGTGGCGGTGCTTCCCGCCGAGTTCAGCCTGACGCGTTCGTTCCACATGCACGTGCATGACGATCATCGCAAGGCCGCGCATATTCGAGTGGTGGCCAACTTTATCGCGAAGGCGGTCCAGGAAAACGCAGCACTGTTCATGCGAGATGCATAGCCGTGGTGCCTGGCGCGATGGTGAGGCTTCGAGCCACCTCGACTTCGCGGGGGCGTGACATTTCGCGGATTTCCGGGCTGAAGTCGCGACGTCGTTGCTCGTTCGCGGACATCCTCCGCGACCGTGACCGGACATCTCCGGGATCCGGGGATGTCGCGGCGCGGCTGCGGCGATGTCGACGACTGCGCGGCTTCGCGCCTGTCCGTTTTGCCGCAGGAGCGACATTTACTTCGAAACGGCTGCGGTCGCGTCGAGGATCACTTTGGCGATGTCGGACGGCTGCGACAAGTGCGGCGCATGGCTTGCGCGCAGCGTCGTGACATGCGCCGAAATCTTCTTCGCCATGGCAACCTGCAAAGCCGGGTCAAGCATGTGGTCTTGCTCGCTGACCACGTACCAGGACGGCTTCGTTTTCCAGGCCGCGGCCGTCACCTTCTCCTCGAAGTTCTTGCCGCGGGTAGGCGTTTGCGTTGCATACATCAGCCTCGTTTGTTCCGCCGGAACGTCCTGCGCGAGATGCTTTTGCACGCCCTCCAGGCTCAAGGTCAGAAACCCGTCCTTATCCGCAACGATGTGGCTGAAGCCGGACGGAGTCGGGTAGTCCTTCGAAACATCGGCAACCGACTGTCCTTCGGACGGAGCGAATGCAGCGACATAGACGAGGGCTTTGACGTTGTCCCGCTCTCCTGCCTGAGTAATGACCGCACCGCCCCACGAATGAGCCACGAGAACGACCGGGCCCGTTTGCTGGTCGAGAACGCGTTGCGTTGCCTTGACGTCGTCGGCCAGCGAACTCAGCGGATTTTGCACGGCAACGACGTTCAGTCCTTTTTCCTGAAGCAGGGGAATGACCTTGTTCCATGTCGAACCGTCCGCAAACGCCCCGTGAACGAGTACGACGGTGGGTTTCTGTACTTCTGCCGCAACGGCGGATGCGGAATTCGAAACGGCTGCTGCGCTCCCGAGCGCGGCAGCGACGATCGCTGCCTTTGAGATGGACATCTGATTTCCTTGGAGAGTGGTCTGAGGAAGCCGCCGGGCAACATCGCGCCGACAGCGAGATTGCACTTTAGACATGAAACAAATTGAGTACAATTTGCGTATCATTTCCATACTAGAAACAAAATATTTCTAATGGACAGACTGGCATGCATGAAGGTCTTCGTCAGGGCCGTCGAAGCGGGTTCGATCTCGTCAGCCGCCAACGAAATGAATATGTCGCCGCAACTGGCCGGCAAACAGATACGCGCGCTGGAAGAAGGGCTGGGTATCAAACTGCTGAGTAGAACGACACGTCGGCAAAGCCTTACCGACAGTGGCCAGCTGTTTTACGAGCGTGCGAAGAGCATCCTCGCCGAGATGGAAGCGGCCGAGGCGCTCATGGCGGAAACGCGATCGGAACCGAGAGGCAGGCTGCGCATCAGCGCGCCCATCACCTTCGGGAGTCATGGGCTCGCGCCCGAGATTCCCGAATACCTCCGACAACATCCGGAGGTTTCGGTGGACCTCAACCTTTCCAATCGCACGGTCGACCTGGTGGAAGAAGGTTTCGATGTCGTCTTCCGAACGGGCGATCTTCCCGACAGCAGCTTGATTGCGAGGCGCCTGGGTTGGTATCGCCTGGTGCTCTGTGCGGCACCCGATTACATCAGGTCTGCGGAAAAGATACGCAGTCCGGATGATCTTGCGAAGCACGAATGTCTCGTGTTCTCGCACACTGCGCTGCGTACCCAGTGGACCTTCGACGGCCCGGATGGGCGGGTGTCCGTGCCGATCAAAGGCCGCTTCTCCACCAATAGCGGAGAAGCGCTGCGCTCGACGGCAGTCGCAGGCATGGGCATCCTGCTGCAGCCGTATGAACTGGTGGCGGATGAAATTGCGGCCGGACGACTGGTACGGCTTCTGCCCGAGTACGAGCCGCCGGCTCGTGCGCTGCATGCGCTGTACGCGTCAGACCGGCAGATGACGCCGAAGCTGCGGAGCTTTCTGGAGTTTGCGGTTCAACGGTTCGGCGAGAGACGGTAGCCGCAAGGACTGCGTGGCCGTATTCGAGTTGGGGCTGCCTTTTTATCCGCAATAGAGGATTGGCGACGAGGCACTGCGGCGTAGCAGGCCTTGAAATCTCGCGGACTTTCGCCAGCGCTCACTGTTTCCGCTACTTGGTGTCTATTTAGTGATTGTGCTGGCGGACGAAAATCATCCTCGAAGGGGCAGATCGAATGGGCGTGCCGATATTGGCTCCCGGTCTGCGGGGCAACCCTTGGTTAAATGAAATGTGATGGTTGGCGGCGTGGTCAACTATCCGTGGCAGTAGCGCGGCGCTTTCCAACGCTGCGCTGAACGCCGAGTCACAGTGTGGATCGATCTCTGTCGTCGTAGCGACGGGCGCACCGCCTTCGAGCGGCTACGAGCTGTCGCGAAACCGTGATGTCGTATCGAAGGTCGATCGGGCGTTGTGCGTGCGCCAGTCGTCGAGGCGGTCGATGCCGGCCACACTCAGCAAGCCGGCATCGACAACGCATCAATACGTCAATACGTCAAACCGTATCCAAACGGATACAACGGATGCGCGGTATCGTGCGGCACGTCTTCCAGCTGCGCCGCGACTTCCGCCATCGACGACGGCAACTCGAACGGCAGCTTCCCTTGCGGTTGACCTTTCCCCGTCAGCACGTCGAACAACGCGGCATCGGTCACGCCGAAGTTGGCGAGGATCGCGGTGGCCTTGTCCTGAACGTTGGTCAGGATCGCGGGGCGATCCATGTACACGGAGACGATCGACTTCGGCGCAAGCGCGGCCTGCTTGATTGCCTCGTAGTCCGCACTACCGTCGACGAACGCGAGACTGCCTTCATGTTGCATCGAGCCGAACATGTAGTTCGGGTGCAGCGTTTGATAGGGCGTGCTCACGCGGAGAATTGCAATGTCCGCGGCTTGCGGCGTATCGACGACCTGATACCCATATTGCCGTGCGACCGCGGGATCGATGCCGTACAGCCAGGCTTTCTTGCCGGACGCCGTCATCGGCAGCAGCTTGCCGTTGTTTTGCAGCAGCACCATCGAGCGGCGCTGCGCATCGAGTGCCTGGGCCTGGAAATCGGCGTTTCCGACGATCTTGCCGGCTGCGTCCGCATCGACATACGGATGGTCGAACAAGCCTTGCTGGAATTTTTGCAGCAGGACGCGATAGGCCGATTCCGACAGGCGGGCTTCCGACAGCTGCCCGCGATTGACGGCGTCGATGAGGTCGCTCGGATCGTCGTCTCCACCGAACTGGTCGATGCCGGCGGTGACTGCCCGCGCGAAACGCTGCACGCGGGTCGCGCCTTCCATCCCCCAGGGCATGCCCAGTCCGATGAACGACGGGGACCCTGACGACACGCCGTTGATGCAATTCGCGTCGCAGTCGTCGGCGATCAGCCAGTCGGACACGATCACGCCCTTGAAGCCGTATTTCCCGCGCAGCAGGTCGGTCAGCAACGCCTTGTCGTAAGCGCCGCCGACGGGCTCCAGCGTGATGCCGTCGATCGTTACCGTCATGTCCGGTTCGGAATAGGTCGGCATGACCGAGCCGACGTTGGCGGCGAACGCGCCTTCGAACGGCTTCAGGTGATAGGCAAAATTGTTGCCCGGGTAGGTCGCGTAGCGGCCGTAGTAATTGTGGCTGTCGAAGCCGAGTTTCTGCGCGCCATATCCGGCCCAGTGCTTGACGACGGCGATGACGCTATTGGCCTGAATGCCGTTGCTGCCGCCCTGGAAGCCTTCGATATAGGCCTGAACCTGCGTGCGCGCGAGATCGGCATCTTCGCCGAAGGTGCCGTTGATGCGTGACCAGCGCGGCTCGGTCGCCAGGTCGGCTTGCGGCGACAGCGCTTCGGTCATGCCGACCGCGCGATACTCCTGGCGCGCGATATCGCCGAATTTTCGTGTGAGTGCCGCGTCGCCGATCGCGGCGAAACCGAGCGTTTCAGGCCACTGCGAGAAACCGCTGCCGCCTGCGCTTGCGCCGAGCGTGTACTGGAAATGGTTGCGCGGGTCGGAACTGATCGACACCGGGATGCCGAGCCGGGACTGCTCCGCCAGCGTCTGAATCTGGTTGGCCTGGTCGGCCATGGTGTGCGCATCGGCACTCATGCGCGTGATATAGGTGTTGACGCCTCGCTGATTGATGAGCGTCTTGAGCGCTGCCAGATCGTACGCGGAGCCGGTGCCTGAACCGGTCGTGTCGTTCAGCACCGGTGCGGTGCCGTGCATCATCAGGCCTGCTTTCTCGGCCAGCGTGAGGCGGCCGACCAGGTCCCGCGCCCGCACTTCGGCACTCAGTCGCCAGTCTTCGTACGGTTCGAGCTGTCCGCTCTTGTTCATGTCCTTGAACTTCAGGCCGTCTTTGGCGATCAGGTTCAACGTCGTATGGCCGAAGTCCTGTTGCGTGACCGGCGTGGAAGGCGAGTCGACGCCGCCGCAGGCAAACAGCCCCAGGGTGAGCGCGGTGCCCGACGCGGTCAATGCCGACCGGCGCATGGCGGATCTCGTGAAGCGTTGCATTCATGTCTCCTGAATCGGTTGTTTTAGGCGCGGCCGTGATGCATTACAAATAGCCGCTGGCCACTTTACCGATCTGCTTCAGGAGACGTTTTGCCGCCGGGTGCAGTTTTTGCCCCGATGGAGCACGATGTGTCAGGCAATGCGGGGCGTCGGGATTTCAAGGCTGGCCGGCGCGCCACTCGACGCGCCCTTGCGTTCGTCCGAGATCCAGCCGCCGAACAGCTGGATCTTCTGCTGCTGTTCGGCCCCGTCCGGATACACGAAGTAATAGCCCATTCCCGTCGGCAACGAGATGTCGAACGGCATCACCAGCCGGTGCGCCGCCACGCTTTCGTCCGCGAGCGTCCTGTCGCCGATCGCGACGCCGTAGCCGTCGATCGCCGCATGCGTCGCAAGATCCAGCGTTTCGAAGCTCAAGCCGCGCGTCGAGTCGACGTGCGGTGCGCCCGCATGGTCGAGCCATCGTTTCCAGTCCCGGTGATCGCGGGTCGGATGCAGCAACGTGTGACCGGCCAGGTCGTCGAGACTCGCGAGCGGCTGCCGGTCCGGCAGGCTCGGGGCGCAGACCGGCGTCAGTCGTTCTTCGAACAACGGGATCGCATGCATGTCGGGGCCGGCGCCGGCCGCGTAGATCACCGCGGCGTCGAACGGCTCCATGCGGAAGTCGACCTGATGATCCCAGGTGGTGGTGATCTGCACCTGGAGTTCGGGATGCTCGGCCTGGAACCGCATGATGCGCGGCAGCATCCACTGCATCATGCAGGTCGGCACCTTCAGCGCGAGTTCGGTACGCCTGCGCGAGAGGCGCATCGATACCTCCTCGATGCGCGCGAAGCTTTCACGCACGGTCGGCAACAGGAGTTCGCCTTCGGCCGTCAGCGTCAGCCCCTTGGGCGTGCGCTTGAACAGCGCGAACTGATAGAAGCTCTCGAGCGCGAGGATCTGCCGGCTCACGGCCCCCTGGGTCAGGCACAGGTGCTCGGCGGCGCGCGTGAAGCTGCCGTGACGGGCAACGATGTCGAAGACCTGCAGCGCGTTGAGGGAAGGAAGTCGTTTCATCGGGAGAGTCGGGGTGGAACGGGCGCGTGATTGCGCGCCGCGGTATCGCTCAGTGCAGGATCTTCGCGAGGAAATCCTTCGCGCGTTCCGATTTCGGATTCGAGAAGAAATCGTCCTTGCGGTCGTCCTCGACGATCGCGCCCTTGTCCATGAAGATCACGCGATGGGCCACCTTCTTCGCGAAGCCCATCTCGTGCGTGACGACCATCATCGTCATCCCTTCCTGCGCGAGTTCGACCATCACGTCGAGCACTTCGTTGATCATCTCGGGGTCGAGCGCCGACGTCGGCTCGTCGAACAGCATCGCGATCGGATCCATCGACAGCGCGCGCGCAATCGCGACACGCTGCTGCTGGCCGCCCGACAGCTGGCCCGGGAACTTGTGCGCATGCGCCTTCAGGCCGACGCGGTCGAGCAGTTTCAGGCCCTTCTCGTTCGCCTCGTCCTTGCCGCGGCCGAGCACCTTGACCTGCGCGAGCGTCAGGTTCTCGGTGATCGACAGGTGCGGGAACAGCTCGAAATGCTGGAACACCATCCCGACCTTCGAGCGCAGCTTCGACAGGTTCGTCTTCCTGTCGCCAACCGACTGGCCGTTCACGAGGATCCCGCCCTGCTGGAACGGCTCGAGGCCGTTCACGGTCTTGATCAGCGTCGACTTGCCCGAGCCCGACGGGCCGCACACGACGACCACTTCGCCTTTCCTGACCTCGGTCGTGCAGTCGGTGAGGACCTGAAACTGGCCGTACCACTTCGAAACGTTGCTGATGGAAATCATGGGAATCCCTGGATCGTAATGACGCGCGCGGCGCCGGTTCAGCGTGCCTTCGCGACGCGATAGCGACGTTCGAGCACGCGGGCGTACCACGTCAGCGGGAAGCACATCGCGAAGTAGAGCAGTGCGACCGTCGCGTAGATCGGAAACGGCTTGAATACCGCGTTGGTGATGATGTTGCCCGTCTTGGTCAGCTCGGTCAGCCCGATGATCGACGTCAGCGCGGTGCTCTTCACCGCCTGCACGAGGAAGCCGACGGTCGGCGGCAGCGCGATCTTCCACGCCTGCGGCCACACCACGTAGCGCAATTGCTGGGTCCACGTCATGCCGAGGCTGGCCGCCGCGTTCCACTGGCCGCGCGGTACCGCGTCGACGCAGCCGCGCCAGATTTCGGTCAGGTACGCGCTCGCGTTCAGCGTCAGCACGACCGACGCGGCAACCCATGGCGTCACGTCGATGCCGACGAGCGGCAGTCCGAAGAAGCCGAGGAACAGCTGCATCAGCAGCGGCGTGCCCTGAAACAGCTCGACGTACAGGATCACGAAGCGGCGCAGCGCGGCCGACGCCGAGATGCGCATCGCCAGCAGCGCGAACCCGGCGACGCTGCCGCCGACGAACGTGATCAGCGACAGCAGCACGGTCCAGCGCGCGGCGAGCAGCAGGTTCCACGCAATGTCCTGGAAGGTGAATTCGATCATCGTGCACGCTCCGTGGGAAGGCGGGTGTCAGGAGAGCGGGCGCGCCACGTGAAGCGCGCAAACCGGGTGCGCGGCGGTGTGGCTGCCGCGCCGCGCTGCGTGCGGCCCGAGAACAGCCGCCGGCCGACGCGATTGAGCAGCATGCGCAGCGCGATCGACAGCAGCAGGTAGATCGCGGTCACGACGATGTAGATCTCGAACGCACGGAAATTGCGCGACTGGATGAAGTTCGCCGCGTAGGTCAGGTCGGGTACCGAGATCTGCGAGACGACGGCCGAGCCGAGCATCACGATCAGCACCTGCCCGAGCAGCGCGGGGTACACGTTCGCGAGCGCCTGCGGCAGCACGACGTGACCGAACACCTGCCGGCCGTGCAGCCCGAGCGCGCGCGCGGCCTGCACTTGCCCGTGCGGCACCGATTCGATGCCGGCGCGCAGGATCTCGACCGCGTACGCGCCGAGGTTGACCGTCATCGCCAGCACGGCTGCCTGTGCTTCGTCGATGTGCACGCCGATCCCGGGCAGCCCGAAGAAGATGAAGAACAGCTGGACCAGGAACGGCGTATTGCGGATCAGCTCGACGTAGGACGCGACGAGCGCGCGCGCCCACCGCGGCCCGGCGAGCGCGGCCCACGCGCCGGCGGTGCCGATCAGGCCGCCCAGCACGGTGGAGGCCGCGGTGAGGCCGAGCGTCACGGCGATGCCGCGCGCGAGCATGCCGGCGTACAGGCCGAAATCGCTGAAGTCGAACACGTAGGTCATCGCGATGCCTTTCGTCGTGAATGCGGGGCGGGGGCGGTGCGCATTACAGGTCGGCCGGCAGTGCCGCGTGCAGCCACTTCTGCGACAGCGTATTCAGCGTGCCGCTCTTCCGGGCGCCGGCGATCGCGTCGTTGACCTTCTGCATCAGGCGCGGCTCGTTCTTGTTCAGGCCGACGTGATCGGGCGAGCTGAACAGCGAGAACTTCTGCTCCGGGTCGATCGACGGATGGCGCGCGATGATCGTTGCGCCGACGTCGTTGCCGACCACGAGCAACTGCGCCTGTCCCGACAGGAACGCGGCGATCGCGCCGTTCGGGTCGTCGAAGCGCTTGATCGTCGCGCTCGGCGGCGCGACCTTGCTGACGCTCAGGTCCTCGAGCGTGCCGCGCGCGACCGCGACCGACTTGCCGGCGAGATCGGCGTTGCCCTTCACGGCCAGCGACTTCGGGCCGAACACGGCGAGGTAGTACGGTGCATACGCGTTCGAGAAGTCGATCACCTTCGCGCGTTCCGGCGTCTGTCCGACCGACAGCAACATGTCGGTCTTGCGGTCGGCGAGATAGGCCATCCGGTTGTCGCCGGTGACCTGCACGAGTTCGACTTTCGCGTTGAGCGCCTTGCCGATGAGGTTCGCCATGTCGATGTCGTAGCCTTGCGGCTTCATGTCGGGGCCGATCGAGCCGAACGGCGGGTAATCCTCGAACACGCCGATGCGTACGACGCCCGATTTCGCGATCGTGTCGAGTGCATCGGCATGCGCGAGCGGCGCGAACGCGGCCAGGGCCGCGGTGCCGGCACAGGCGCAGAGGAGGGCGGTACGGGCGAGCAGGCGCTGCACGTGGCGGGTGGCTTGGGACGTTGCGTTCATGGTGAGATCCTCGTTGCTGCGCTGGAGAAAGGAACAGACATCAGGCGCCGCGGGCGGCGATGAGCTTGCAGGCATGGGCAGGCAGTTCCGCGAGTACCGGCATGCCGACATGGAGGTCGGGCGTCTCGCGCGGCGTCGTCGCGGCCGTCAGCGTGAAGCCCCGGCAGTCGATCGTCGCTTCGATCGACGCGCCGACGTCGCGCACGAACGTGATCGTGCCGGCCAGCGTATTCGGTGCCGAAGCCGGCTGGCCAGGACGCACGCAGACATCCTCGGGACGAATCAGCAGACGCACGTCGTCGGTCGCGCGTGGCGTGTCCGGCGCGCGCCGGATCGCGAGACGCTGCCCGCCCGGCAGGACGATGGCGTCGTCGCCGTCGCACGCGACCGGCAGGATGTTGCCGAGGCCGATGAAGTCGGCGACGAATTCGTTGACCGGATCGCGATAGATGTCGAGCGGCCGGCCGACCTGCTGGATCCGGCCTTTCTCCATCACGACGATCTCGTCGGCCATCGTCATCGCTTCGCGCTGGTCGTGCGTGACCATGATCGTCGTGATGCCGAGCCGTTGCTGGAGCAGCCGGATCTCGACCTGCATCGCCTCGCGCAGCTTCGCGTCGAGTGCCGACAACGGCTCGTCGAGCAGCAGCAGGCGCGGCGACGACGCGATCGCACGCGCAATCGCGACGCGCTGGCGCTGCCCGCCCGACAGTTGCGTGACGAGCCGGTCGGCCATGTGCGGCAGCTGGATCAACTCCAGCAGCTCGGCCACGCGCCGTGCCTGCGCGGCCTTGTCCGTCTTGCGCAGCCGCAGCGGATACGCGATGTTCTGCGCGACCGTCATGTGCGGAAACAGCGCGAGCGACTGGAACACCATGCCGAAGTCGCGCCGGTTGGCGGGCACGTGCGTGAGGTCGCGGCCGGCGAACGTCAGCGTGCCGGAAGTCGGCGTTTCGAGGCCGGCGATGATCCGCATCAGCGTGGTCTTGCCGCAGCCGGACGGGCCGAGAAAGCAGACGAGCTTGCCGTCCGGTACCGACAGATCGACGTGATCGACCGCATACGCCTGATGGAAGCGCTTCGTCACGTTCTGGAGGATGAGCTGGTTCATGAGGGTTCCTTGCACGGGCGAGGGCGGGGCGGCGTGCGCGTCAGAGCGCGACACCCTTGTCGCCGACGAGTTTTTCGAGCATCCAGATCAGCGCGAAATCGATCGCGACAGTGAACACGGCGAAGCAGAACACGGTCGGGTCGAGCGACGAGACGGTGCGGCTGTAGAGCCAGACCGGCAGGGTCATCGTGTCGATGCTGTACAGGAAGAACGTCACCGTGAATTCGTTGAACGACACGATGAAGGCGAACAGCATCCCCGCGAGGATGCCGGGCCGCATCAGCGGCAGCACGACGTCGACGAGCGCGCGGCGCGGGCTCGCGCCCATCAGGCACGCGGCTTCCTCGAAGTCGGGGCCGATCGACGCGACCGAGGCCGCGCAGTTCTTCACCGTGAACGGCAGCGTCAGGATCACGTGCGCGACGACGAGCCGTACGATGCCGAGCTCGACCGGCAGCGCGTTGAACACGATCAGCAGCGCGAGGCCGAGCATCACGAGCGGGTAGACGATCGGCAACGCGACGAGCTGCTCGACGAGCGTCTTGCCGCGGAAGCGGTAGCGGGACAGCGCGTAAGCCGCGGGTACCGACACGGCGGTCGCGATCAGCATCGTCGCGACCGCGACGACGAGGCTCGTCGTCAACGCGGCGCCCATCGATTGGGCACTGCCCGCATCGGACGACACGAACGTCTGCCACGCAGCGCGATACCAGTGCAGGCTGAATTCGCGCGGCGGGAATTCGAGCGTGCCCGATGCGCCGAACGACATCGTGATCATCGTCAGGATCGGCAGCGCCGCGAGCAACAGCACGAGCGTCGCGAGCCCGCCGGTCACGCGTCCGAGGCGGCCGGGCATCGGCGCGCGCAGGAGCAGGGCATTCATCGGTTCACCTCGTCGGCACGTTGCAGGGTGCGCACGAGGCGCTGCGACACCGCCATCACGACGAGCGTCGCGCCCATCAGCACGACGCCGGATGCCGAGGCGGCGGGCCAGTTGAGCAGCGGTGCGACCTGGTCGTGCACGAGCACCGCGAGCATCGGCGCGCGCCGGCCGCCAAGCAGCAGCGGCACCGCGAACGCGCTGGCGTTGTATGCGAACACGAGCAGCGCGCCGGAGACGAGGCCGGGCATCGCGAGCGGCAACGTGACGTGCCGCAGCGTCTGCCAGCGGCTCGCGCCGAGCGTCGCGGCGGCTTCGTCGTACGCGCGGGACACCGCGCGCAGCGCGCTCGACAGCGGCAGCACGGCGAGCGGGAACGCGGTCTGGATCAGTCCGAGCAGCACGCCGTGCTCGCGGTACAGCAACTGCAGTGGCCGCCCGATCACGCCGGTGGCCAGCAGCGCGCGGTTGAGCAACCCGGCCGGGCCGAGCATCACGAGCCAGCCATAGCCTTGCAGCAGCAGGTTCACGAGCAGCGGCAACAGGACGCCGGCGAGCAGCAACCGGCGCGCGAGCCGCGATTCGGTCCGCGCCATCGCGAGCGCCACCGGGATCGCGAGCAGCACCGCACACACCATGCTCTGGAACGCGAGGCGCAGCGTGAGCCACAGCGACTTCGTGAAGTACGGGTCCGCGAGGTCGAGGTAGTTCTGCAGCGTGAAGGTCCGCCATTCGTCGCCGGACACGCCGACGCTCATGCGCAATACCGTGACGGTCGCGGCGGCGAGCACCGCGAGGAACGCGAGGATCGGCGCGAGCAGCAGCCAGGGCGGTACGCCGGGCAGCGCGGGCGCATCGGCACCCGCGCCGGCCGCGCCTGCGACGGCCGGCCCTGCATCGTGGGGAGAGGACAGGGAGGCCATGTCGTTATGCCGAGAAGAGGCCGGTGTAGCGCTTGATCCATGCCGGCTGGACGGCCGCGAGCGCCTTGTCGTCATGCAGCACGGCTTTCTCCGCGATCTGCTGCGGCGACGGCACGAACGCGCGGCTTTCCGCCGGAATCACGGCCTTGCCGTTTACGGGGCCGTTCAGGACGTCGGCCGCCATCCGGCCCTGTACGCCCGCGTCGAGCGAATGATTGATGAACGCGTGGATCAGGTCGAGGTCGCCCGGGTGCGCCTTCGGGATCACGGTGAACATCAGCTGCGTCGCGAAGCCTTCCTTCATCCCGTACGTCACGCCCATCTTGTAGTCGGGCTTGCGGATCTGGTCCGGGAAGAACGCGGGCGAATAGATGCCGCCGATGTCGAGCGAGCCCGTGCGGAACAGGTCGGCGATCTGGTTCGGGTTTTCGCCGAGGGTCATCACGCGATCCTTCAATTGCGCGAGCTTCCTGAATCCCGGATCGATGTTCTGCTGCGAGCCGCCGGCCAGCTTCGCCGCGATGATCGCGAGGTCGACCGCTTCGGCCCACTCGGGCGGCGGCAGGAACAGGCGGCCCGCATACTTCGGATCCCACAGGGCCTCGTAGCTCGACGGTGCGCTCTTCACGGTCGCCGTGTTGTAGATCAGCCCGTCGGACCACAGCAGGTAGCCGATGCCGAAGCCGTTCGCGCCGGTGCGGTATTGCGGCGCGACGTCCTTCAGGTTCGGCAGCCGGTTCAGGTCGGGTTTCGCGAGCAGGCCCGCGTCAGCGAGACCGGCCGCGCCGACGCCGGCGAGCGTGATGACGTCGTAGGTCGGCCGCTCGCCCGCGGCCTTGACCTTCGCGACCATCCCCGACGTGCCGTCCGCGCGATCGGCGATCACGCGTGCGCCGGTCTGCTTGCTGAAACTCTCCGCGATGTTGCGCAGCGCGGCCGCGCCGGTATCGTCGGACCACGTGAGCAGGCGCAGCGTCTTGCCCGCGAAGCTGGTCGTCTGTGCCTTCGCAGTACTGATGAATGGCATCGGAAGGGCGGATGCAGCGAGTGCCGTGCCGAGGGTTTTGATCACCTGCCTTCTTCCCGCCTTGAAGTGTTGCATGGCCGTCTCCTGATGAACGATGCCGTGTGGTCCGATGCCGGTCGCCGAACTGCGGCGCGGGGTGTGGATGAACTGTAGGGAGGTCAAATTTCCGCAACAAACGAAATATCCGCATGCGCGGCATGACATAAACGCATGGCCTGGCGACCTCAGCCGGCCGGCATCATGACCTGCTTGATCTCCTGGAACGCGGCGAGCCCGAACGGGCCCAGCTCGCGTCCGATGCTGCTGCGCTTGTAGCCGCCCCATGAGGTTTGCGGATAGATCAGTTGCGGCGTATTGATCCACACGACGCCCGCCTCGAGCGCGCCGGCCACCCGCCTGGCGCGTGCCGTGTCGCGCGTGACGACGGTTGCGACGAGACCGTATTCGGTGTCGTTGGCGGCCGCGATCGCATCGTCCTCGGTGTCAAATGCGCGGACGCACAGCACCGGTCCGAAGATTTCTTCACACCATAGAGCGCTGTCGGCCGGCACGTCGGCGAACAGCGCGGGACGGATGAAGTAGCCGGGGCCGTCGAGCGCATTGCCGCCCGTCACGAGCCGCGCGCCGTCGGCACGGCCCTGCGCGATGTGGCGCTGCACGCGCTCGTATTGCGCGCGATTCGTCAACGGGCCCATTTGCACGCCGGGGGCGAACGGCGGGCCGACGACGATCGCGTCGATGCGCTGCGCGAGGCGCGCGATCAGGTCGCCGGCAAGCGGCGCGGCGACGAGCACACGCGAGGTCGCCGAACACATCTGCCCGGCGTTGAACAGGCCGCCGCCCGTGACGAGTTCGACCGCGTGATCGAGATCGGCGTCGTCGAACACGACAATCGACGATTTGCCGCCGAGTTCGAGGCCGACGCCCTTGATGGTGTCCGCAGCCGTCTTCATGACCTGCGCACCGACCGCGGTGCTGCCGGTAAACGACACCTTCGCGACGAGCGGATGCGCGCACAGGCGGGCGCCGACGTCGTGGCCGGTGCCGGTCACGACGTTCAGCACGCCGGGCGGCAGCCCCGCTTCGGTGGCGATCGCGGCGAGTTCGAGCTCGGGCAGCGGCGTGATCTCGGACGGCTTCAGCACGACGGTGCAGCCGGCCGCGAGCGCGGGTGCGAGCTTCCATGCCGTCGTCACCATCGGGAAATTCCACGGTACGATCAGCGCGGCGACGCCGGCCGGCTCGCGCCGGATCCACGCGCGATGGTCTGCGTCGGGCAGCGCGATCTCGGTTTCGCCGTCGGTGTCGAGGCGCTCCGCGAGGCTCGCGTAGTAGTCGAAGGTGGCGATCACGTCCGCGACGTCGATCTCGGCTTCGGTGAACGGCTTGCCGTTGTTGAGCGACTGCAGCGTGGCGAGCCGCGTGCGACGTGCGTCGACACCGCGCGCGATCGCGCGGAGCAGCGCCGCACGCGCGGCGCCCGTCGTGCGTTTCCAGCCGGGAAACGCGCGCGACGCGGCTTGCACGGCGTGTTCGACGTCTGCCTCGCCCCCTGCGCTGACGTTGGCGAGAACGGCTTCCGTCGACGGATCGACGACGGGCAACGTCGCGCCGTCGACGCTCGCACGCCAGGTACCGTCGATGAAGTGGCGCGTGTGCAGCGGCGGATCGAATGCGAGATCGGGTGTCGTGCTCATCGCTGCACCTGTTCGAACCAGGTTGCCTCGTCGATTTCGATCACGGTCGGGATCGTGCGCGCCGCGGCATCGCGCAGCGCGGCGGCCAGCGCGCCGGGTGTCGCGGCCGTGTGCGCCGCGCAGCCGAAGCCGCGTGCGAGCGCCTGGAAATCGGGCGTATACGGATCGACGCCGACCGGCGTGATGTCGCGCGCAACCATGTATTTGCGGATCTCGCCGTAGCCGCGGTTGTTCCAGACGATCACGATCACCGGCAGCCGTGCCTCGACCGCGCTCGCGAGCTCCGGCAACGTGAACTGCAGGCCGCCGTCGCCGATCAGGCACACGACCGGGCGCGCGGGCGCGGCGAGCTTGGCACCGATCGCGGCGGGCAGCCCGTAGCCGAGCGTGCCGTAGCCGGTCGACGAGTTGAACCAGCTGCGCGGCGCCGGCGCATCGTGGGTGAAATTGCCGACGTAGACGGGGCTCGTCGAATCGCCGGCGATGATCGCGCCGGGCAGCGTGGCGACGATCGTGTCGATCAGCAGCGCCTGCGACTGCGCGGCGCTGTCATGCGTGGCTGCGATCGCGGCGCGCACGGCGGCCACGCGCAGCGCGCCCCAGTCGGCGTCGGGTGTCGGGGCCGGCGTTTCGTGCAGGCGGGTCGACAGCGCGCCGAGCGCCAGCTGTGCATCCCCGGCGATGGCGATTTCGGCGCGGGCGTTGCGCATCAGCTGCTGCGCGTCGATGTCGATGCGGATCAGGCGGCCGTCGATCGCGAAGCCGCCGTCGAACGTGACGTCGTAATCGGTTTCGCCCAACTCGGTGCCGACGGCGAGCACCACGTCGGCATCGCGGATCGCCGCACGGGTGGCCGGCAGCGACTGGGTCGAGCCGATCAGCAACGGGTGGCCGGCCGGCAGCAGGCCTTTCGCGTTGATCGTCAGCGCGACGGGCGCGTGCAGTCGTTCGGCGAGCTCGCGCAATTCCGCCGCCGCGTGGATGGCGCCGCCGCCTGCCAGGATCAGCGGCCGGCGCGCGTGCGCGAG
>NZ_JAAGPO010000070.1:0-49073 GCF_017104825.1 Burkholderia sp. Ac-20345
CTCTTCAGTTTAAACCTGTTACTGTTTTCGGTTCAGTTAAGAACCGGTCGCTCACTCAAAGCTGACAGGAATATGAATTGCTTCATAAACCTGACTTACTTTAGTGTGAGACTCTTGATACTTTCGCTATCTGATCCGAGGATCAGCTCGCTTCCATCAAGCGCCCACACTTATCGGCTGTTAATTTTTAAAGAGCATCCTGCGAGGAACTTCGTGTTTCTCAGCAGCGCTGCGTTTTCAGCAGCAGAGAAGCGAGATTATGAACCGTGTTTCGCAGATCGTCAACAACTTTTTTCACTACATCGTTGCGACCGCGGGGCTCAACTTCCAGGCCAGCTGTGCGCTCCAAGACTTCAGCACACCACCAGCCCTGCTTCCCTCTTCCGCGCCGTGTTTCCGTTAGCGCGAAAGAGGCGTGATTGTAGGTAGCTCGCGGCATTCGCGCAAGGGGTTTGAAGCAACTTTTTTACAAAAGCTGCAATTCAGCCGGTTGGCCATGCCTCGGCACGAGACCGCTTATGGTGCAAAGAACGGACTAGAATGTGAGGCTCTTCGCCTCTTTCTATATACGTCTTTAATATGCGCCAGCGAATCGCCAAACGCCTCCCCCCCGATGCCGACAAACTGGTCGGTCTGTCGCTTGCGCTCTTCGCGTCGGGCAGCCGCATCGAGGATCGCTTCTGGGAAGCGAAGCTCGACGCGCTGCTCGCCAAGATTGTCCGCAACGGCAACCAGACCACGCTCGACGCAGCGCTTGATCATCTTCAGCAGAATCATCCCGACGCCTACGGCGCGCTCGCCGACATGGCCGAGACGCACAGCGAGTCGATGGTGATCGAGCACGACGGCCAGCCGTTCGATGCCCTGCTGGTCGCCGTCCCGGTTCTCGCATGGACGCGCTACATGATTCCGTCAGGCCCGCTCAAGGGTGACGTTGCCGACGCGCTGCGAACGCACCTGCAGGCTCACGTCCTCGCGACCGGCACCCTGGTCGGGCTTGCCCCGTTCCTCTACAGCATCGACCAGTTGCCGCGACACCACGTCGAGACATACCGGCTGGCCCAGCAACTCGCACATGCGGCGATCAGCCAGCACACGCCCAAGCTCAGCTTCGGCGACCTGCCCGAAACCTCGCCGATCCTGGCCGACCCGCGCTTCCTGCTCGCCGTCGTCGCCGCGCCCGCCGGCGCACCGCTATTCCGCTGGCAAGAAGAAGAAAGCGGCAGCCGGATCGAACGTGGCCAGTGTCTCGAGCAATGGACGGCACAGGGCGGCCCGAACCTGTCGATCGCCCTGCCCGGCTGCGAGTTCGAATGCCTGCTTCCGGACGCGTACTATTCGGCCTGCCGGGATGCGGACGAACGCGTGCGTCCGCACACGGTGAGAACGGCCATTCGTTATCTTTTCGACACACTTGGTGCGGCACCGCAAGAGCTGCGCGCGGTGGTCGCCGGCTTCGGCGAACGTCGTATCGACGAGTACCGTGTCGGCTTCACACGGCGTGCCAGCAACGACGTAATCTACGGCGTCGTATGGCCGCTCTACGGCCGTGAAAACGGCGACGTGTCGATCGACAGCGCGACGCTCGAGGGCGAAGCACCGATCGAAGGACCGGTCGAGGAAATCGTGAGCCTGCTGAAGGAATGCGGCGTAACCGACGTCCGGCGGCACGCGGGCCGCTTCGAACCCGAATATTGCGATGACTGCGGCGTGCCGCTCTACGCGGATCCGCTCGGCGAAATCGTCCACGCGGAAATGCCGGAAGACGCGTCACCCGCCCAGCCGCACTTCCACTGACCCGTACAGCAGGCCCTGACCGCCTGCCCGTCCGAAGCCGCTCACGGTTCCCGCCGGAGCGGCTTTTTTCTTGTCCGCCATCCCGCCGCCCGAAATTTCATACTTTTCCTAAGCCTTTCAGCCAAGCAGACATCGTGTAAGGTCTTTGTCATCATCAGACCCAAGGCATGCCAGACGGCAGATCAATGGCTCACATTACGGAGGTTGAATATGCGGTTCCTGATGCTCAATTCAGACGCCGAGCGGCGTGACGGACTGAAGGCCCTGTTGCGACAGATCGACCGTCACGCCGGCATCAACGATGCGCCCGACAGTTTTCACGCGCGCAGGCTGCTGCGAAACCAGCGTTTCGACCTCGTCGCGATCGACTGGCTCGACGTCGGCCGGCTCAGCGAGCTTCAGGCGCTCTGCAGCGCGTGCTCGCCGACACCCGTCGCCGTCCTGGTCGACGAAACATCGCCGGAAGCCATCCAGCGCTTCTTCAACTACGGTGTCGCCGGCGTGATCCCGAATTCCACGCGGCCGCACCTGATCGTGCGTGCGCTCGAGATCGTGCTGCTGGGCGGGCACTACATCCCGCCGATCGCGCTCCGCCTGCTGCCTTCCACGGCTGCGGCGCGCTACGATGCCCATTTCCAGACACTCGCCGGGTCGCTTCCCCGCCGGCCGCCGAGCGGCCTCTTGTCGCCGCGGCAAGCGCAGATCATGCGCTTCGTCCACATGGGCAGCACCAACAAGATGATCGCCCGTACGCTCGGCATCAGCGAAGGCACCGTCAAGATCCACCTCGCCAGCATCTTCCAGCAGCTCGGTGCCGCCAACCGCGCCGCCGCGGTCGCGATCTACAACGGGTGGCTGTCGCCCCACCTCGAAGTGCTGCTGGCGAACCGCAGTCGCACGCGCAAGCCGCCCATCGGCGAACACGGCCCGGTTCCGCTGCGTACGCAACGGAGCGACCGCCCGTACCCGTTGCCGGCCTCTATCGACGGCGCGCAGGACCTGCCGATAGCCGCCGAGCCGCCAGCGCGGTTCCGGCGCGAACGCTAGGCAAACAGTCTCGATATTGCGACGGTCGGCGTGTGCGGATTCCCACCTTTGATGCTCAACGAGTAATATGGACGCATGGGTTTTCTCTTCACACCGCTTCCGCTCTGGGTTGGCATCGGTGGCTGGATCGCCGCCGTGGCCCTGCTCGCGCTCGCGATCTGGAATCGTCCCTTCGTACGCCTGCAGGACGCCACGCTCCAGCACGTGTGGCTCGCGCTCGTCACCGCCATTGCGGTCCTCTGGGCCTCGAATGCGTGGCTCGAAGATGGCATCGTCATGCATCTGCTTGGCGCGACGCTGCTCGTCACACTGTTCGACTGGACACTCGCACTGATCGCGATGGGCGCCGTCACGGCGGTCGCCGCGATCATCTTCGACGCGCCCTGGCAGGGCATTGGCCTGACCTATCTGATCTACGGCGCGCTGCCGGTCGCCGTATCGGCATTGCTGCAGCGCGCCGCGCTCGCATGGTTGCCGCACAACCTCGCGTCGTTCATCACCGGTCAGGGATTCCTGTCGCCGGCCATCGCGATCGTCGCGGTCGCCGCCGCCGCGGCCGGGGTCCAGCTCGCGCTCGCAGATGGCGTGCCCGTCGTGATTCCGGCCGGCTACCTGCTGAACACCGCGCTGCTTGCACTCGGCGAGGCATGGTTCACCGGCATGGCGACGGCGCTCATCGCCGTCTATCGCCCCGCATGGGTCACGACCTTCGACGTCCGGCGCTATCGCCTCGGCGGCCCGCGCGCCTGAATTGCTCTCTGGCGGCGGCACCGTCATCACGTGCCGGCAGCCCCTCACGCAGTGCGGCAGAATGCGACATCTACTGCCGCACAACTTTTTTACGCTAAGATTGAACTCCGGTTCTTCATCGGGCATCTATACGTGCCCGATGTCTCATTCGCTCCTCACCAATAACCAGATGGACAGCTCTCCTGCGTCGCTCCGGATTTTCCGGGCGCTCGGCAAGCTGGCAGCCTGTATTGCGGGCCTGTCGCTTGCGCTTCCGACACCGGCATTCGCCGACCTGCTCGACCAGCGCTCCGAACTGATCAACAAATTCGTCAATGAAATGCATGCCGATCCGCTTGCCGCCGATTGTGCAGCGCACGGCAGCTTCATCGCCAGCACGTCGTCTGCCTTCGACCGCGTCGAATTCGCGCCGAACGCATTCGACAGCGGCAACGCGACGCTCACGCCATGGAACGACTCGTTCGACCAGGGCAAGCAGCGCGTAAAGGTCGACAATATCGTCACCGTCGACGGCCTCGGCATCCACAGCGACGGCAGCGACCCGACACCGCTGAAATTCCGATGCGGCTATGTCGGTCAGCAAATGCTCGCGTTCAGCTGGAACGACCCGGTTCCGCCGCTGAAGCCGCGCGTCGAGCGCTCCTCGTCCTCGACGAAGAAATTCAAGGGCAAGACGCACCGAGGCAAGGGCAAGGCAAAGGCATCGAGCCGCACCGGCAGCAAGAAGGCCGTCGCAACGAAAAAGTCGAGCGGCCAGAAGAAGGTCGTTAAGAAGAAAACCGCGAAGAAGTCCTGATACGACGAAGCGATATCGACAGAAGCAAAAAAAGCCGGGGCATCTCAGGATGCCCCGGCTTTTTTCATGGCGTGACGCTACGCTTACGCGAACGTGTCGACGTGCGCGAGGATCGCCGCCAGCATCGCCGCGCCGAGCGCCGCGCTTCGCTCGCCATTCCAGCCGACTCGCTCGTCGGGCAGGTTCGCGTTGTCCTTGAACGGCATCTCGAGCGTCAGCGACAGGCAGCCGAACTGGTGACCGATGTACTTCGACGCGAGCTTGAGCGCGTCCTCCTTGTACTTGCTCGCCGCATAGCCGTGCTCGGTCTGGAAGTCGGGGCTCGCGACCTTGAACGCTTCGATGAACGCGGTCTGCTCCTTGCCCTGCTGCTCGGTAAAGCTCGGCAGCATCTCCGAACCGGCAACGAACACGTACGGCAGATCCTCGTCGCCGTGAATGTCGAAGAACATGTCGCAGCCGATCGCATGGATCGCGTCGCGCACGGCCAGCACCTCGGGGCTGCGCTCGGCATCGGGCGCCATCCACTCGCGGTTCAGGTTCGCGCCCGCCGCATTGGTGCGCAGGTTGCCATGCACGCTGCCGTCCGGGTTCATGTTCGGGACGATGTGGAACGTCACGCGATCGTACAGCTTGCGCGCGACCGGATCGCCGGCCCAATCACCCCATCCGGCCAGCCGCTTGACGAGCCCTTCGACAAACCACTCGGCCATCGACTCGCCGGGATGCTGGCGCGCGATGATCCACACCTTCTTCTTCGGCGTGCCATCGGTTTCCGGCGTGCCGAGCGTCAGCAGCGACATCGGACGGCCTTCGACCGTGCGGCCGAGTTCGACGACGCTCGCCTGCGGCAACTGCTGGACAGCGCCGAGAAATGCCGCGTGACGCTCTTCCGAGTACGGTTCGAAATACGCGTAGTAGATGCTGTCGAATTCCGGCGTATGGTCGATGGTCATTGTCTTGCCGTCGAACGTCGTCGGCACGCGAAACCAGTCGACCCGGTCATAGCTCGCCACCGCGCTGTAATTGCGCCAGCCCGACGGATACGCGCATTCGGCAGCATTCTCGAACGTCATCACGCAGCGCTCGCCGCGCGCGCCGGTCAAGCGGTAGTAAAACCATTGCGCGAATTCCGAGCGATTGTCGCCACGCACGCGCAGCCGAATCGCATCGGGACTGTCGCACGACACGACGTCGATTGCGCCTGCGTCGAAATTGCTGGTGATCGAAAGGGCCATCTGTCTCTCCTTGGGCGACCGGAACAGGCGGTGTAGCGCTTGCCCGGCCTCATGCATGCGCCGGCCGTCTCGTGAACGGCCGGCAGGGTCACTCGCCGACTCGCCGGCGATATACGTAAGTCGAATCATTCGACGCAGCCGCATCGAACGCATAGTCTTCCGTCTCGAAATCCTTCAGCGCCTTCGGGTCGGTAATACGGTTCTCGACGATAAAACGCGCCATCAGGCCGCGCGCACGCTTCGCATGGAAACTGATGATCTTGTAGCGGCCGCCCTTCCAGTCCTCGAACACCGGCGTGATGACGGGCGCGGCCAGGAGTTTCGGCTTGACCGACTTGAAGTATTCGGTCGATGCGCAGTTGACCAGCACGCGCGCCGCGCCGCTGCGCGTTTCGAGCTGTTCGTTCAGCGCCCGCGTGATGCGGTCGCCCCAGAACGCGTACAGATCCTTGCCGCGCGCGTTCGCGAAACGCGTACCCATCTCGAGCCGGTACGGCTGCAGCAGGTCGAGCGGACGCAACAGCCCGTACAGGCCCGACAGCACGCGCACGTGCTGCTGCGCATAGTCGAGATCGGCGGACGACAGCGATTTGGCGTCGAATCCTTCATATACGTCGCCGTTGAACGCGAGCACGGCCTGTTTCGCGTTGGCCGGCGTAAAGGTCGTCGACCAGTCGGCGTAACGCTGGAAATTCAGGCGCGCGAGCGGATCGGAGATATCCATCAGCGTCGCGATGTCCTGCGGCGACAGCTTGCGCAGGCCGTCGATCAATTCCGACGCGTCGTCGACGAATGCAGGCTTCGTGTAAGACTGGACGTGCGCGGGCGTATCGTAGTCGAGGGATTTGGCTGGAGAGAGAACGATTATCATAGAGGCTCGCTGGCACGCCGTGCCTTGCGGTCAGACGAAAACCACCGATTGTAACGAATGACCCGCTCTCTCGCCCCACACGCCGCGCATCGCGTCGTGCTCGACTCGAACGTCTGGATCGACATCCTCGTATTCGACGACCCTGCTACGCGCCCGATCCGTGCCGCGCTCGAACGCGGCACGCTTGCCGCCGTGATCGACGGCCGCTGCCTGACCGAACTCGAGTATGTGCTCGATTATCCGCAGTTCCAGGCGCGCGCTGTCGACAAGGCTGCTGCGCTCGCGACCGTCGCCCGCCTGGCGAGCCTCGTGGAGCCGCCGGCCGTCGACGCCGACGCGCCGCCATTGCCGAAGTGCAAGGACCGCGACGACCAGAAGTTTCTTGAACTCGCCCGCGCCGCCCAGGCCGAGTGGCTCGTGTCGAAAGACCGCGCGCTGCTGAAGCTCGCGAAGCGCACCGCACGCGACTTCGGCTTCAGGATCGCGCAGCCCGCGCCCTTTGCCGAGGCTTGCGCGCTCGACGCCACGCCGGCCTGACGCACGCACCCCCACCCGATTTCGACCGTATCGATGAACGCTCCTTCAGACATGCCAACGACTCCCGTTTTCCCCTCGCGCCTGCCGAACGTCGGCACGACGATCTTCACGATCATGAGCGCGCTTGCCGCAGAAAAAGGCGCGGTGAACCTCGGCCAGGGCTTTCCGGATTTCGACTGCGATCCGCGCATCGTCGATGCGGTTGCCGGCGCGATGCGCAACGGGCACAACCAGTATCCGCCGATGGCCGGTGTCGCGCCGCTGCGCGACGCGATCGCAGACAAGATCGCGCAGGTCTACGGCCGGCGTTACGATCCGGCGACCGAGATCACCGTCACGGCCGGCGCGACGCAGGCACTGCTGACGGCGATCCTGTGCACGGTGCATCCGGGTGATGAAGTGATCGTCGTCGAACCGACCTACGACAGCTACCTGCCGTCGATCGAACTCGCGGGCGGCAAGCCCGTGTTCGTCACGCTGGAGGCGCCCGACTACGCAATCCCGTTCGACCGTCTGGCGGCCGCGATCACGCCGAAAACGCGCATGATCTTGATCAACACGCCGCATAACCCGACGGGTACCGTGTGGCGCGAGGCGGACATGCGCAAGCTCGAAGAGATCGTGCGCGGCACCAACGTGCTGATCCTGTCCGACGAGGTCTACGAGCACATGGTCTATGACGGCGCGCGCCACGAGAGCGTCGCGCGCTATCCGGAACTCGCCGCGCGCAGCTTCATCGTATCGAGCTTCGGCAAGACCTATCACGTGACGGGCTGGAAGGTCGGCTATGTCGCGGCGCCTGCCGCGCTGACCGCGGAATTCCGCAAGGTCCATCAGTTCAACGTGTTCACGGTGAATACGCCGATGCAGATCGGGCTCGCCGACTACCTGCGCGACCCGGCGCCGTACCTGACGCTTGCCGACTTCTACCAGAAGAAGCGCGACTTCTTCCGGGCCGGCCTCGAGCGCACGCGCTTCAAGCTGCTGCCCTGCACGGGCACATACTTCCAGTGCGTCGACTATTCGGCGATCAGCGACCTGCCGGAAGCGGAATTCTCGAAGTGGCTTACGTCCGAGATCGGCGTGGCCGCCATTCCGGTGTCGGCGTTCTATCACGAGCCGCACGAATCGGGCGTCGTCCGGTTCTGCTTCGCGAAGCAGGAAAGCACGCTCGCGTCCGCGCTCGAACGGCTCGCCCGCCTGTAAGGCCCGCACGGGCGGCCGCACGCCGCCCGCCGGGAACCGCGCTTACGATCGCGCGACGCTCGTCGCGTCGATATACGCCTTGCGCTCGGCCGCCACGCGCTGCGCGGCGGGGCGCTCGCCCACCTTCTTCGCATGCGCCTTCCAGTCGATGCCTGCATCGAGCAGGAAATCGCGTCCGAATATGGCCTTCGTCGCCATGCCGATAACCGGCAGATGAACCCACGCGGCGATGTCCGCGAGGCCGAACGATTCGCCGAGCACATACGGCGAAAACTGCGTCATCTGCTTGAACGCCTCGATCGCGCGCGGCAGGCGCTTCTCGACGTGCGCCTTCATCCCGTCGCTGACCTTGCCGCCGAAAAACGCTTCGGTATAGACCTCGCGTGCCATCCATTCGAGATACAGCTCGAGCGTCTCGATCAGTTCGCGCACCTTCGCGCCTGCAAACGGGCTGGCCGGAAAAATGCCTTTCTCGGGATAGCGCGCGGCCAGGTACTCGATGATCACCTGCGACTCGAACAGCGCGCCTTCTTCGGTCTTCAGAAACGGAATCTTGCCGAGCGGCGAATCGACGAGCTGCGCCGGATCGCTGATCGGCAAACCGCATACCGACTCCTCGAACGGAATGTCGTGCTCGAGCAGGACGAACTTCACCTTGTTGTAATAGTTGGACAACGGAATACCGCACAGCTGTAGCATCGGAGTCTCCTTCCTTGCTGAAGCGCGGCCGCATCGATGCCGGCCGCATCGGGATTCATCGCGCTGAAAAGCACGTTCGTGCTAGTCTAAAGCAAGTTTTGCGTTCGTCACGACAACAATACATCCGCTACGGCATCGGCCGCATCAGCGCGCGCGATGCGCCCGCCGCCGCTGCCCCGCCATCCGATGGAGACACGCTCGCATGAGTGCTGAACTGCTGGCCTCGCGGCCGCCCGAGAGCGATTCGACGCTCGTCCTCACGCTATCCAATCCCGGCGCACGTAACGCGCTGCATCCCGACATGTACGCGGCCGGCATCGAAGCGCTCGCCACCGCAGAACGCGATCCCGGGATTCGCGCCGTCGTGCTCACCGGCGCCGATCGCTTCTTCTGCGCGGGCGGCAACCTGAACCGGTTGCTCGACAACCGCTCGAAGGATCCGTCCTACCAGGCCGACAGCATCGATCAGCTCGCTGCATGGGTGACGGCGATCCACGCTTCGACGAAGCCGGTAATCGCGGCGGTCGAAGGCGCCGCGGCCGGTGCGGGCTTCTCGCTCGCGCTCGCGTGTGACCTGATCGTCGCCGCACACGATGCGAAGTTCGTGATGTCGTACGCGCGTGTCGGCCTGACGCCCGACGGAGGCGGTTCGTGGTTCATCGCGCGCGCACTGCCGCGTGCGATCGCGGCCGAAATCCTGTTCGAAGGCAAACCCGTCGCAGCCGAACGTCTGCACACGCTCGGCGTCGTCAATCGGCTCGCCGTGCCGGGCGCGGCATTGACCGACGCGCTGGCATGGGCCGATGCGCTCGCCGGCATCTCGCCGAATGCACTCACGCGCATCAAGTCGCTGCTCGACGACGCAACGATGCAACCGCTCGACGCACATCTCGAGACCGAGCGCGATCATTTCGTCGCATCGCTGCATCATGCGGACGGGCTCGAAGGCATCACCGCATTTCTCGAGAAACGCCCGCCCCGTTACAAGCGCTGAACCGTCGCACCCGCTTTCGAATTGACGCGTCGCCACCGCATCGGCCCGATGCGGCACGGCGACGCCCCTTCTCGACGACTCGGGACGACACGCAATCGCCCTCGTCGCCATGTCGCTCCACACGCGCGCACACGCATCGGCGCGCACATTTCCGCCGCCAGCAACCCTCATCGATCCATGCTCTAATGACCGCCTGTCGCGGCGCTGCCGGCGCCGTTTTCGCGCATGCAACAAAGGAGTTCACGATGATCGACGTCTATAGCTGGGCGACCCCGAACGGCCACAAGGTGCACATCATGCTCGAGGAAACGAGCCTCGCCTATCGTGTCCATCCGGTCGATATCGGCGCAGGCGACCAGTTCAATCCGGAATTCCTGAAGATCAGCCCGAACAACAAGATCCCCGCGATCGTCGATCCGGAAGGCCCCGGCGGCCAGCCGATCTCGCTGTTCGAATCGGGCGCGATCCTGATCTACCTCGCGGAAAAGACCGGCAAGTTCCTGCCGACCGATCCGGCCGCACGCTATGCGACGCTCGAATGGCTGATGTTCCAGATGGGCGGTGTCGGCCCGATGCTCGGGCAGGCGCACCACTTCCGCCTGTATGCGCCGGAGAAGATCGAGTATGCGGTCAACCGCTACACGAACGAGGCGAAGCGCCTGTACAACGTGATGGACAAGCGTCTCGGCGAATCCGAATATCTCGCGGGCGATACGTACACGATCGCGGACATTGCGACGTTCCCGTGGACGCGCTCGTGGCAGAACCAGGGCATCGTGCTCGACGAATTGCCGAACGTGAAGCGCTGGTACGACACCATCGCCGCACGACCGGCCGTGCAGCGCGGCGTCGAAGTGCTCGCGTCGATGCGCAAGGCACTGCAGGACGACAAGGCACGCGAGGTGCTGTTCGGCGCGACGCAATACGCGAAGCACTGACGGGCATGTAACGGGCGGCGCGGCATCCGTGCATGCCGCGCCCCGCTTCAGAAGTAGTGCAGCGTGATGAATTCCGCCGCGCAGACAGGCAGCGGCGCATCGGGACGCTCGACCTGCATCGTCACCGACCACGTCACCTGCACACCACCCCGCGCGGCCTCGGCGGTTTCCTTTACCGCAAACAGCGCACGCACACGCGCACCGACCGGCACCGGCTTCAGGAACCGCACGCGGTTCAGTCCGTAGTTCACGCCCATCTTCTGCTCGAAACGCATCGCATCGACCATCAACGCCGGAATCAGCGACAGCGTCAGGAACCCGTGCGCGATCGGGCCGCCGAATGGCGACTCGCGCTGCGCGCGTTCGGGATCGACGTGAATCCATTGATGATCGCCGGTCGCATCGGCAAAGCCATCGACACGGCGCTGGTCGATCGCGAGCCAGCCGCTCGCGAGCGGCTCTGCACCGACACGCGCCAGCAGCGCCTGTGCCGATTCGATCAGCGGCAAGGTCACGTCGGTCATGCGTGCGTGCCTCCCGGATGACGCAGCCCGAAGATCACCTTGCTATGCACGGTGATCACCGTCTCGCCGGCACTGTTCACGCCGACCCATTCCGTCGACACGATGCCGCGGTCGGGCTTGCTCTCCGACACGCGCTTGTCGTGGACCTTCTGATACATCGTGATCGTGTCGCCGGCGCGCACCGGCTTGAGCCAGCGGATCGAATCGATACCAGGCGAGCCCATGCTCGTCGAGTCCGACCCGAGCTTCTTGATGAGCAGGCTCATGAACACCGAACACGTATGCCAGCCGCTCGCGACGAGCCCGCCGAAATGCGATGCTTTCCCGGCCTCTTCGTCGAGATGGAATGGCTGCGGGTCGTAGCGTTGCGCGAACGCCTTGATGTCGTCGGGTTCGAACGTGTAGCGGCCCACTTCGGTGGTACTGCCAACCACCAGGTCTTCGTAACTGATGCCCACTGGGTGTCTCCTTGTCTGGCGCGCTTGCGCGTCGCCGTCATGCCGCGTCGGCCTGCGCGAAATCGGGCAGCGCCGCGATGCGCGCAAGATGATGATCGGTGTCGCCGAGCGTCGTCTCGATGATGGTCAGCCGTTTGAACAGGTGTGCGGCGGCGACCTCGTTGGTCACGCCCATGCCGCCGTGCAGTTGAACGGCCTGCTGGCCGACGAAGCGTGCGGCTGCGCCGACACGCGCTTTCGCGGCCGACACGGCCTTGCGCCGCGCATCGGCATCGCCGCTCGCGTAGCGTACGGCTGCCAGGTAGGTCAGCGAACGCGCCTGCTCCGCGTGGATCAGCATGTCGACCATCCGGTGCTGCAGCGCCTGGAAACGCGCGATCGGCACACCGAACTGTTCGCGCGTCTTCGTATATTCGACCGTCGCGCGGTTCAGTTCGTCGAGCGCACCGACCGCTTCCGCACACAGCAGGAACGTCGCGTAATCGGCAACCTGCTCGAGGGCTGCAGCGTCGCGCGCACCGCCCGTCAGCAGTCGCGCCGGCGTTTCATTGAACCCGATCGTCGCGGCACGCTGGCCGTCGATCGTCCGGTAGTCGACCACCTTCACGTTCGCGGCATCCCGTTCGACGACGAACAGGCCGATGCCGCCGCCGTCGACACGCGCGGGCACGATCCACGCATCCGCCTGTGCGCCATGCTGAACGACCGACTTCGTGCCGGTCAGTTGGTACGTGCCGCCCTGCTCGCGCGCATGCGTGTCGAGTTCGAACAGGTCGTAGCGCGCATGCGGTTCGTGGAACGCGACCGCCACACGCTTCTGCCCCTGCGCGACTGCCTCCAGCAGCGCCGCATCCTCACCGGCGCCGGAGCCGGCGATGCGCAAGGCCTCGACGCCCACCGCCGTTGCCCAGTAAGGCTCGATCACGAGCGCACGGCCGAGTTCCTGCATCACGACCAGCATGTCGACCGGGCCGCCGCCGAAGCCGCCCTGCGCGTCCGGCACGGGCAGCGCCGTCAACCCCAGTTCGGCGAATGCGCTCCATTGCGTGTCCGACACGCCCGCGTCGCTGCGCACGATTGCCTGGCGTGCGTCGAAGCCGTATTGCTCGCTGAGATAACGGCGTAGCGCGTCGGCGAACTGCTGCTGCTCATCGGTAAAGCTGAAATCCATGGTTGTCTCCGTTCCCTGATCACAGCCCCAGAATCATCTGCGCGATGATGTTCTTCTGGATCTCGTTCGAACCGCCGTAGATCGACGTCTTCCGGTAATTGAAGTAGTACGCGGCAAGCGGTGCCGCATCGTCATCGCCCGCGACGCTGTGCTCGCGCTGCCCGTCGAGGAACGGTACGTCGAACGGTGCGGCGAGCGGGCCGATCGCGTCGACCATCAGCTCGGTGAGCGCCTGCTGCACTTCCGTACCCTTGATCTTCAGCATCGACGCCTCGGGGCCCGGCCCCTTCCCGCTCGTCTCGAGGCTGACGACGCGCAGCACCGTCACCTCGAGCGCCATCAGCTCGACCTCGAGCGCCGCGACCTTCGCAGCGAACACGGGATCGGCGAGCAGCGGCTTGCCGTTCTTGCGCTGGTTCGACGCGACGCGCTTCAGGAACGCGAGCTCACGCTTCGACGCGCCGACACGCGCGATACCGGTGCGCTCATGGCCAAGCAGGTATTTTGCGTAGGTCCAGCCGCGGTTCTCGTCGCCGACGAGATTCTCGACCGGCACCTTCACGTCCTCGAAGAACACCTCGTTGACCTCGTGGTCCTCGTCGAGCATGACGATCGGGCGCACCGTGATGCCGGGCGTCTTCATGTCGATCAGCAGGAACGAGATGCCCTCCTGTTTCTTCGCGGCCGGATCGGTGCGCACAAGACAGAACATCATGTCGGCGTACTGGCCGAGTGTCGTCCAGGTCTTCTGGCCATTGACGACGTAGTGGTCGCCCTGACGCTCGGCGCGCGTGCGCAACGATGCGAGGTCGGATCCCGAACCCGGCTCCGAATAGCCCTGGCACCACCAGTCCGAGCCGTCGAGAATGCGCGGCAGATAATGACGCTTCTGCGCTTCGCTACCGTATTTCATCAATACCGGCGCGACCATCGATACGCCGAACGGCAGCACGGTCGGCGCACCGATTCGCGCGCACTCCTCGTCCCAGATGTGCCGTTGCGTCGCGTTCCATCCCGGGCCGCCATATTCAACCGGCCAGGCGGGCGCGGACCAGCCGCGCTGGCCGAGAATCCGGTGCCAGCTCGCGAAATCCTCGCGGTCGAGTCGTTTGTGATCGAGTACCTTGGCGCGCAGTGCGTGAGGCAGGTTGGCCTCAAGCCAGGCGCGGACGTCGACGCGGAACGCGTCGTCCGAGGGGGAATAATCCAGATCCATGCGCAGTGTCTCCTCGCCGCGGCCGTCCGGCCCGGCAAGGATCCACTGCGTGCGTCATTGCAGCGGTTCTTTCAGCGCGGCAGGAATCGGTAGCGGCATCACGTCGATGCCTTCTTCGGCCAAGGATTGCACATCCTCCGGCGTCGTGACGCCACGGATGCTGCGTGCCGGCGCCTCGTTGTAATGGATGCGCCGCGCTTCCTCGGCGAAGCGCTCGCCCACGTTCTCGGTCTTCTCCAGCACCTCGCGCAGCGCGCGCATCACCTGCGCCTGCAGCGCACGCGGATCGGCCGGCTGCGCCTGCGTCGCACCCGACAGGTTCAGGCGCGGCGCCGACGGCAAACGGTTGACCTCGGTCGTCCCGCACACCGGACATTCGACCAGCTTGCGGGACAACTGCGCTTCGAATTCATCGGCGGAAGCGAACCAGCCTTCGAACCGATGACCGTGCGGGCACTGTAAATCGAGGACCTTCATGCTGAATCAGGGCGTGTGACGAGTGTAGCGCAAAAAGCGATTTTGTGAACGGTCGTGCTAAATATTGATCGCGCGACGCGGAGACTCCGCGTTACCGGATTGTAACGCGGTGCCCCACCCGCCGCTGACGCCGCGCTCAGGGCGTCAGGACCGGCCCGAGCGGCCACGTGCCGGACAGCACCTTGTCGAGCCACATCGTGCCGATGATCGTCTTCACGTCGGAGATCTGGCCCGTGCGCACCCATTCCTGCAAATCGGCTTGCGTCGCGGTGAAGGTTTCGAGGAATTCGCCATCGTCGAGCTTGCGCTCGCCGGCCGTCAGCCCGCGCGCCAGGTACAGGTCGATGAATTCGGTCGAATAGGAAATGATCGGGTGAATCCGGGCCAGGAACACGTACTCGCGTGCGGTGTAGCCGGTTTCCTCGCGCAGTTCGCGCACGGCGCATGCGAGCGCGCCTTCGTTCGGATCGAGCTTGCCGGCCGGGAATTCGGCCATCACCTTGCCGATCGGATAGCGAAACTGGCTTTCCATCAGCACGCGGCCGTCGTCGAACAGGGGGATCACCATCACCGCGCCCGGATGCTGGACGTATTCGCGCGTGGCTTTCTTGCCATCCGGCAGGCGGACGATATCGCGCTTGAGCTTGAGAAACGCGCCGTCGAAGATCGCCTCGCTCTCGAGGCAGGTTTCGGTCAGTGCGGCGTCGTGATTGGGTAGTTCGGCCATCGGCGGCTCCAAAATTGAGCGCGACGGCCGAAGCCGTCAGCGTCGTTTGACGAGATACTGGAACGTGAAGCCGGGAAACGCGAACACGACGAAAAGACTGAACGTGATCGCGTAGAACTGCCAGCCCTGTTCGAAGCGGTTGCCGGCGCGCGACTCGAGCCAGAAGCCGAGCGCGCCGACGATGAAGTACAGCACGATCAGCTCGCCGATCCGCACCCACCCGCTCTTCTTCGTCGCGCCGAACGGCACGACGGCGAAGAGGCGTTGGTTCAGGAACGGCAGGTTGGCGCAGACGAGCGCCAACAGCACGATAAACCAGCCGGCTGCCGACATTACAGCGGCAGCGTGTGACGAATTGCCTGCAGGCAGGCCGTCAGCAGCGGGCTCGGGATCAGGCCGAGCACGACGACTGCCAGGCCGTTCAGCACGAGGATCGTGCGCTTGCAGAAATCGCCCGAGATCGGCGTCGCATCCTGCGGTGCATCGAAGTACATCAGCTTCACGATGCGCAGGTAGTAGAACGCGCCGAACAGCGACGTGATCACGGCCAGCACGGCCAGCCACGTGAGGCCTGCGTTGACGGTCGCCTCGAGCACGGCGAGCTTCGCATAGAAGCCGACGGTCGGCGGAATACCTGCCAGCGAGAACATCATGACCATCATCACGAACGCGAACACCGGGCTGCGCTTGTTGAGGCCCTTGAAGTCGTCGATCGTTTCGGCTTCGAAATCGCGACGCGCGAGCAGCATCACCACACCGAACGAGCCGAGCGTCGTGATCAGGTAGACGATCGCGTAGAACATCGCCGAGCTGTATGCGTTCGCCGGTGCCGTTGCGTCGCCCTTCACGATGCCCGCGAGCAGGCCGAGCAGCACGAAGCCCATGTTCGAGATCGCCGAGTACGCGAGCATCCGCTTGATGTTGCGCTGGACGATACCGGTGATGTTACCGACGATCAGCGACAGCGCGGCGAGGATCACGAGCGCGGTCTGCCAGTTCTGTGCGAGCGGCAGCAGGCCCATCACCAGGAAGCGCAGGCCCCACGCGAACGCAGCAACCTTCGGGCCGCCGCCGACGAACAGCGTCATCGCGGTCGGTGCGCCCTGGTAGACGTCCGGCACCCACATGTGGAACGGCACGGCGCCGAGCTTGAACGCGATACCGGCGACGATGAAGACCACGCCGAACATCAGCACGGCTGCGTCGGTGTTGCCGCCGACCGCCTTGTACACCTCGCCCAGCTCGAGCGAGCCGGTCGCGCCGTACAGCATCGAGATGCCGTACAGCACGAAGCCCGACGCGAGCGCGCCCAGCACGTAGTACTTCATCGCGGCTTCGCTCGACTGAGCGGCGTCACGACGCAGCGCGATGACCGCGTACAGCGACAGCGACATCAGTTCCAGACCGAGGTACAGCGTCAGGAAGTTGTTGCCCGACACCATGACCAGCTGCCCGAGCAGCGAGAACATGCCGAGCAGGAACACGTCGCCGCGGAACATGTCGCGATCTTCGAGGTACTTGCGCGAATAGACGAGCGAGACCGCGAAACCGAACGACACGACCGCCTTCATCATGCTCGCGAACGAGTCGACGACGATCATCTTCGAGAAGAAGTAGTACTGCTGCGGGTCGAGCGCCTGCACCGCGAACCATACGCCGGCGACGACCGACGATACGACCGCGATCAGATAGGTCAGGCGGCGGCCGGAAGCACCGGTAAAGGTGTCGTTCAGCCATGCGACGACGATGGCGGCCATCACCAGCGCGTCAGGCAACAGGACATTCATAGGAGCGTTCATGATCTTGAGTTCCTCCGCTCGCGATTACTGGGCCAGCGGCAGCTTCGACTGCGCGACATGGGAGAGGAGGTTTTCCACGGAAACGTGCATCACGTCGGTGAAGGGCTTCGGATACAGGCCCATCAGCATCGTGAACGCGGCAAGCACGGCCAGCATCACGAATTCGCGACGGCCGATGTCCTTCAGCTTGGCAACGTGATCGTTCGCGACCGCGCCGAAGTACACGCGCTTGTACATCCACAGCGTGTAGGCAGCACCGAGGATCAGCGTGAATGCCGCGCCGAAAGCGATCCAGAAGTTGTACTGGACGGCAGCGAGAATCACCATGAACTCGCCGACGAAACCCGACGTACCCGGCAGGCCGCAGTTGGCCATCGAGAACAGCATCGCGAATGCCGCGAACTTCGGCATCACGTTCACGACGCCGCCGTAATCGGCGATCTGGCGCGAGTGCACGCGGTCGTACAGCACGCCGATGCACAGGAACATCGCGCCCGACACGAAGCCGTGCGAGATCATCTGGATGATCGCGCCTTCGACGCCGAGCTGGTTGAAGATGAAGAAGCCAAGCGTGACGAAGCCCATGTGCGCGATCGACGAATACGCGACCAGCTTCTTCATGTCGGACTGCACCATCGCGACGAGGCCGATGTAGATCACAGCGATCAGCGACAGCGTGATCACGACGGGAGCCAGGAAGTGGCTCGCGTCAGGCGTGATCGGCAGCGAGAAACGCAGGAAACCGTACGCGCCGAGCTTCAGCATGATCGCGGCCAGCACGACCGAGCCGCCCGTCGGCGCTTCCACGTGCGCATCCGGCAGCCAGGTGTGGACCGGCCACATCGGCACCTTCACCGCGAATGCGAGGAAGAAGGCAATGAACAGCAGTATCTGCGGCGTCATCGCGATCTTCGCGTTCTGCCACGTCGCGAGGTCGAACGAGTGCGTTTCCGTGTACAGGTAGATCAGCGCGACCAGCATCAGCAGCGAGCCGGCCAGCGTGTACAGGAAGAACTTGAATGCCGCATACACGCGGTTCGGGCCGCCCCACACGCCGATGATGATGTACATCGGGATCAGGGTTGCTTCGAAGAACACGTAGAACAGCAGGCCGTCGGCCGCCGAGAATACGCCGATCATGATCCCGGACAGGATCAGGAACGCCGCGAGGTACTGCGCGACGTTCTCGGTGATCACTTCCCATGCGGCGATCACGACGATCACCGTGATCAGCGCGGTCAGCACGACGAACCACATCGAGATGCCGTCGACGCCGAGGTGATACGCGATGTCGAAGCGTTCGATCCAGGTCGACTTCTCGACGAACTGCAGCGCAGCCGTGCTCGAGTCGAAGCCCGTGATCAGCGGGATCGTGACCGCGAGGCCGAGCAGCGAACCGATCAGCGCGATCCAGCGGGCCGTCCCCGGATTTTTGTCGTTACCCACCGCGAGCACGAGGAGGCCGAAAACGATCGGCAACCAGATCGCGGTACTGAGAATCGGAAAAGCGTGCATTAAGTTGTCCCCCGCCTTATTTGCCGCCGAGCGTTACAAACAGGGTCAGGAGCCCCAGCATGCCGATGATCATGGCGAACGCGTAGTGATAGATGTAACCGGATTGGAGGAAGCGGATCACGCCGGCGAACCAGCCGATGAACCGGGCGCTGCCGTTGACGAGGCCGTCGATCACCACGACGTCACCCTCCTTCCACAGGCCGCGGCCGATCGCCACCGAACCACGGGCGAACACCACTTCGTTGATCTTGTCCATGTAGTACTTGTTGTCCAGCAGCGTGTAGATCGGGCCGAACGCGCGGCGGATCGACGCCGGCAGTTCCGGACGCTTCAGGTACAGGAACCACGCGACAACCACACCGGCGAGTGCGAGCCAGACCGGCAGGCCCGACACCGAGTGCAGGCCCATGCCCACCCAGCCGTGGAACTCCTCGGCCATCTCGGCCAGTGCCGGATGGTTTTCGCCGATGAAGATCACCTTGTCGAATGCAACGCCGTGCTGGAAGAAGTCGCCGAACAGCATCGGACTGATCGCGAACGCGCCGATGATGACCGACGGGATCGCCAGCAGCACCAGCGGCACCCACACGACCCACGGGGTCTCGTGCGGTTCGTGCGCGTGGTCGTCATGACCGTGGCCATGGCCGTGGTCGTCATGACCGTGCGCAGCCGCCATGCCCATCGGCGATTCCGGATGCTTCGGCTTGCGGAAGCGCTCTTCGCCGTGGAACACCAGGAAGTACATGCGGAACGAGTACAGCGCCGTGACGAACACGCTCGCGACAACCGCGAAGTACGCGAAGCCCGAACCCGGCAGGTGCGACAGCTTCACCGCGTCGATGATCGAGTCCTTCGAGTAGAAGCCCGAGAAGAACGGCGTACCGATCAGCGCGAGCGAACCGACGAGCGACGTGATCCACGTGATCGGCATGTACTTGCGCAGGCCGCCCATGTTGCGCATGTCCTGGTCGTGGTGCATGCCCATGATGACCGAACCAGCGCCAAGGAACAGCAGTGCCTTGAAGAACGCGTGCGTCATCAGGTGGAACACGGCGACCGGGTAAGCGGACACGCCGAGCGCGACGGTCATGTAGCCGAGCTGCGACAGCGTCGAATACGCGACCACGCGCTTGATGTCGTTCTGGACGATGCCGAGGAAGCCCATGAAGAGCGCCGTGATCGCGCCGATCACCGTGATGAACGACAGCGCGGTGTCCGACAGCTCGAACAGCGGCGACATGCGCGACACCATGAAGATGCCGGCGGTCACCATCGTCGCCGCGTGAATCAGCGCGGAGATCGGGGTCGGGCCTTCCATCGAGTCCGGCAGCCACACGTGCAGCGGGAACTGTGCCGACTTGCCCATCGCGCCGATGAACAGGCAGATACAGGCAACGGTCAGCAGGCCCCAGTCGGTGCCCGGGAAGTGCAGGCTCGCGAGTTCGGCACGCTTCGCGAACACTTCGCCGTAGTTCATCGAACCGGCGAATGCGAGCAGCAGGCCGATGCCGAGCAGGAAGCCGAAGTCGCCCACGCGGTTCACGAGGAACGCCTTCATGTTCGCGTAGATCGCGCTCTCACGCGTGAAGTAGAAGCCGATCAGCAGGTACGACACCAGACCCACCGCTTCCCAGCCGAAGAACAGCTGCAGGAAGTTGTTGCTCATCACGAGCATCAGCATCGAGAACGTGAACAGCGAGATATACGAGAAGAAGCGCTGGTAGCCGTCTTCTTCCGCCATGTAGCCGATCGTGTACACGTGCACCATCAGCGAGACGAAGGTCACGACGACCATCATCATCGCGGTCAGCGAATCGACGAGGAAGCCGATTTCGAGCTTCAGCGAGCCGACGTTCATCCATTCGTAGACGGTCGCGTTGAAGCTAGCGCCGCCCATCACGTCGAAGAAGACTTTCGCCGACAGGAGGAACGCGATCATTACGCCGAGGATCGTGATCCGGTGTGCGCCCTTGCGCCCGACTGCGTTCCCGAACAGCCCCGCAATCAGCGAGCCGGCCAGCGGAGCGAGCGGAATCGCCAGCAGCAGGTTTTCATTGAGTGTCGTTGACATAACAGCGTTGCCTGAAATTAACCTTTGAGCTGATCGAGATCCTCGACATTGATCGTGTCGAGCTTACGGAACAGGGTCACCAGAATCGCGAGGCCGATCGCGGCTTCCGCTGCGGCGACGGTCAGTACGAAGAACACGAAGATCTGGCCGTGCACATCGCCGAGGTAATGCGAGAACGCGACGAAGTTGGTGTTCACCGCCAGCAGCATCAGTTCGATCGACATCAGGATGATGATGATGTTGCGGCGGTTCAGGAAGATCCCGACGATCGCGATCGCGAAGAGGATCGCGCCGAGCACGAGGTAGTGAGCAAGAGTCAACATGATTTTCTTTTCCTCCGCTTAGCCGTTGGTGCTCGAACCGGCTTCGCTCTGCGCCGTTTCCGGCTGCGGCTTTTCCGCTTCCATCTTCACGAGGCGCACGCGGTCGTTGCGGCGCACCTTGACCTGATCCGACACGCGCTGGCGCTTGCTGTCCTTGCCCTTGCGCTCGGTCAGCCCGATCGCGGCAATGATTGCGACCAGCAGCACGAGGCCGGCGATTTCAAACGCGAAGATGTAATCGGTGTAGATCACCTTGCCGATCAGGCGCGTGTTCGACCAGTTGGCCATCTCGCCCGTCGCCATCGCGTGCACCGTCTGCGTGTCGCCGTAGCCGCGCCACAGGATCAGCGCGGTTTCGATCACGATGATCGCGCCGACCACGGTCGCCATCGGGACGAAGCGCTTGAAATCGCGGCGCAGGTAGTCGATGTTGATGTCCAGCATCATCACGACGAACAGGAACAGCACCATCACGGCGCCCACGTAGACCAGCACCAGCAGGATCGCGAGGAACTCCGCTTCCAGCAGCATCCAGATCGCGGCGGCGTTGAAGAACGCCAGCACAAGGAAAAGCGCAGACGCCACCGGGTTGCGCGAAGTGATCACCTTCAGCCCTGATACCACCAGGAGCAGCGCGAAGATGTAGAACAGTACGGTCGTGAATTCCATGATTACCGGTTCATCGTTAGGCCATAGTCAGGCGCGGCTTGCGGGACGCTCTCGCGTGCCGCACCCGTCGCGGCGGCTCGGCCCTGGCTTCGGGCCGGCACTGCAAACACAATCAACGATACGGCGCGTCGGCAGCCTTCGCCGCGGCGATGTCCTTCTCGTAGCGATCGCCCACCGCGAGCAGCATTTCCTTCGTGAAATACAGGTCGCCGCGCTTTTCGCCGTGGTACTCGAGAATCTGTGTCTCGACGATCGAATCGACCGGGCAGCTTTCTTCGCAGAAACCGCAGAAGATGCACTTCGTCAGGTCGATGTCGTAGCGCGTCGTGCGGCGCGTGTTGTCCGCGCGCGTTTCCGATTCGATCGTGATCGCCATCGCGGGGCACACGGCCTCGCACAGCTTGCACGCGATGCAGCGCTCTTCGCCGTTTTCGTAGCGGCGCAGCGCATGCAGCCCGCGGAAACGCGGCGAAATCGGCGTCTTTTCTTCCGGGAACTGCACGGTGATCTTGCGCTTGAACGCGTAGCGACCGGTCAGCGCGAGCCCCTGCAGCAGCTCGGTCAGGAAGAAGGTCTTAAAGAAGTGTTGGATTGCCGTCATGATTTCGTCCGATTACTTCACCCAGATGTTGAGCGGCGACATCATCCAGAAGCCGACCACGATCACCCAGATCACCGTGACGGGCAGGAACACCTTCCAGCCCAGGCGCATGATCTGGTCGTAACGGTAGCGCGGGAACGTCGCGCGGACCCAGATGAACACCGACAGCAGTGCGAAGACCTTCAGCACCAGCCAGAAGATGCCAGGAATGAACGACAGGAATTCAAACGGCGCATCCCAGCCACCGAGGAACAGCGTTGCAGCCAGCGCCGAGATCACGATCATGTTGATGTACTCGGCGAGGAAGAACAGCGCGAACGCCATGCCCGAGTAATCGATCATGTGACCTGCGACGATCTCCGACTCCCCTTCCACCACGTCGAACGGGTGACGGTTCGTTTCGGCGATGCCCGAGATGAAGTAGACGACGAACGCCGGCAGAAGCGGCAGCCAGTTCCACGACAGGAAGTTCACGCCGTGGCCCGCGAAGAAGCCGTGCTGCTGCGAACCGACGATTTCCGACAGGTTCAGGCTGCCCGCCGTCATCAGCACCAGCACCAGTGCGAAGCCCATCGAGATTTCATACGACACCATCTGTGCCGCAGCACGCATCGCACCGAGGAACGCGTATTTCGAGTTCGATGCCCAGCCCGCGAGAATCACCGCGTACACGCCGATCGACGAGATCGCCATCGCGTACAGCAGGCCCGCGTTCACGTTCGCGAGGACGGCATCCGCCTGGAACGGAATCACGGCCCACACGGCGAACGCCGGCACGACGGTCATGACCGGCGCGATCAGGTACAGCCAGCGGCTCGCCGCGCTCGGCTGAATGACTTCCTTCAGCAGCAGCTTCAGCACGTCGGCGATCGGCTGCAGCAGGCCGCCGGGGCCGACACGGTTCGGACCGAGACGCACGTGGATCCAGCCGATCAGCTTGCGTTCCCACAGAATCAGGTACGCCACGCACAGCAGAATCACGACGGAGACGACGAGGATGCGCACAACCGCCCACACCGTCGGCCACGCGACGCCGAGAAGTTCGGCTCCGCCCGAGTTGATCGTATCGAACAAGCTCATTTACGCCTTCTCCACCACCAGTTCACCGGACAGGCTGCCGAGCGCTGCGCCGGCAGGCGTGGCCGCCGACACGCGAACGACCGTCTCCGCAAGATTCTCGTCACGCACGGCCGGCAACTGCACCGCACGCTCGCCCTGGCGCACGCGCACCGCGTCGCCTTCCTTCAAGCCCAGCTTGTCGAACAGCGCGGCCGGCAGGGCTGCGGCATTCGCCGCCTTCGCGGCGGCCGTCAGGTGCAGCGCACCTGCGCGGCGCACGAGTGCGTCGGCGTGATAGATCGGCACATCGGCCAGGCGCTCGAAGCCGCCGTTCGCGGCATTCGCCGCGACGCGCACCGGTGCGACCGACGTCTGGTTCGACAGGCGGCCCGCGACGCCGGCATCGCCGAGCGCTGCGAGACGCACTTCTTCCGAGGTCTCGTATTCGAAGTTCGGCAGGCCGAGCAGGCTGCCGAGCACGCGCAGCACCTTCCAGCCCGGACGCGTATCGCCGAGCGGGCGCACGACGCCGTTGAAGCTCTGCACGGTGCCTTCCGCATTCACGTACGTACCGGCCGTCTCCGTGAACGGCGCAACCGGCAGCAGCACGTCGGCGTAGTCGAGACCGTGCTTGAACGGCGACATCACGACGACCATTTCGGCCTGGTTCAGCGCGGCAAGCGCCTGCGCCGGATCGGCGGTGTCGAATTCCGGTTCGACGTTCAGCAGCACGTAGCCCTTGCGCGGCTGCGCGAACGCTTCGCGTGCGTTCAGGCCGCCTTCGCCCGGCAGTGCGCCGACGACGTGCGCGCCGACCGTGTTCGCCGCTTCCGTCAGGAAGCCGAACGTGGCGCCGGTGTTGTCGGCGATCCACTTGGCGACGGCGTGCAGCTTCGCGAATTCCGGATGGCGGACCGCGACGTTGCCGAGCAGCACCGCACGGCGTTCGCCGTTCGCGAGCGACTGGGCGACAGCCTGCGCGGCCGGCGATGCCGTGACGCCCGCGAGCGTGTCGGGCAGCGCGACGCCGCGCAGTTGCGCGACGGCCGCGGCGATGCCGGCCAACTGGTCGAGCCATGCCGACGGTGCGGCAACGATGCGCTGCGCGGTCGGGATCAGTGCGTCGTCACCGGTTGCGTGCAGGAAGTGAAGCTTCGCGCCGTTCTTCGCGGCCTGACGCAGGCGGGCAGCGAACAGCGGGTGGTCGCGGCGCAGGAACGAACCGACGACGAACGCGGCGTCCACGTTCGACAGGTCGGCGATCGGCATGCCGAGCCACGGTGCGCCCTGGACCGGCGCCGAGAAATCCTGCTGACGCAGACGGAAGTCGACGTTCGGCGTCTTCAGTTCGTTGGCGAGCTGCTTCACGAGGAACAGCTCTTCAGCGGTGCTGTGCGCGCTCGCGAGCATCGCCAGCGCGTTCGCGCCGTGATCCGCGGCGATGCCCTTCAGGCCCTTCGCGACGTATTCGAGTGCGGTCTGCCAGTCGGTCTCGATCCACTGGCCGCCCTGCTTCAGCATCGGCTTCGTCAGGCGCTCTTCGCTGTTGAGGCCTTCATACGAGAAGCGGTCCTTGTCCGAGATCCAGCATTCGTTGATCGCTTCGTTCTCGAACGGCAGCACGCGCATCACGCGGTTGTTCTTCACTTGCACGACGAGGTTCGCGCCGACGGAATCGTGCGGGCTCACCGACTTGCGACGCGACAGTTCCCACGTACGGGCGCTGTAGCGGAACGGCTTGCTGGTCAGCGCGCCGACCGGGCACAGGTCGATCATGTTGCCCGACATTTCGGAATCGACCGTCTTGCCGACGAACGTCGTGATTTCCGAGTGCTCGCCGCGGCCCAGCATGCCGAACTCCATCACGCCGGCGATTTCCTGGCCGAAGCGGACGCAGCGCGTGCAGTGGATGCAGCGCGACATTTCTTCCATCGAGATCAGCGGGCCCACGTTCTTGTGGAACACCACACGCTTCTCTTCCGAGTAGCGCGACGACGACTTGCCGTAGCCGACCGCCAGATCCTGCAGCTGGCATTCGCCGCCCTGATCGCAGATCGGGCAATCGAGCGGGTGGTTGATGAGGAGGAATTCCATCACCGACTGCTGCGCCTTCACGGCCTTGTCGGATTGCGTATGGACGATCATGCCGGCCGACACGGGGGTCGCGCACGCAGGCACGGCCTTCGGCATCTTCTCGACTTCGACGAGACACATCCGGCAGTTGGCCGCAACCGACAGTTTCTTGTGATAGCAGAAGTGAGGAATGTACGTATCCGCCTTGTGCGCAGCCTGGATCACCATGCTGCCTTCGGGCACCTCGACCTTCTTGCCGTCTATTTCAAGTTCAACCATGATGGTGAATGGTCCTTAACCTATTTCCGCTCGTTCGCGCCTTCGCCCGACCGTGCGCTCAAATTCCGCAACCGGGTTCGCTTCAGGCTGCCGCCGCGTGCGCGTGGCCGCCGACCATGCAGTGCTTGTGCTCGACGTGGTACGCGAATTCGTCCCAGTAGTGCTTGAGCATCCCGCGTACCGGCATCGCCGCCGCATCGCCGAGTGCGCAGATCGTGCGGCCCATGATGTTCTCGGCAACCGAGTTCAGCAGATCCAGATCTTCCTGGCGGCCTTCGCCGTGCTCGATACGGTTCACGACGCGATACAGCCAGCCGGTGCCTTCACGGCACGGCGTGCACTGGCCGCACGATTCCTCGTAGTAGAAGTACGACAGGCGCAGCAGCGAGCGCACCATGCAGCGCGTCTCGTCCATCACGATCACCGCGCCGGAACCGAGCATCGAGCCCGCCTTCGCGATCGAATCGTAGTCGAGATCCGTCTGCATCATGATGTCGCCCGGGATCACCGGTGCCGACGAACCGCCCGGAATCACGGCCTTGATCTTCTTGCCGCCGCGCATCCCGCCGGCGAGCTCCATCAGCGTCGCGAACGGCGTGCCGAGCGGCACTTCATAGTTGCCCGGACGCTCGACGTCGCCCGACACCGAGAAAATCTTCGTGCCGCCGTTGTTCGGCTTGCCGATCTCGAGGTAGTTCTGCGGCCCGATGGACAGCAGGAACGGCACCGCGGCGAACGTCTCGGTGTTGTTGATCGTGGTGGGCTTGCCGTACACGCCGAAGCTCGCCGGGAACGGCGGCTTGAAGCGCGGCTGGCCCTTCTTGCCTTCGAGCGACTCGAGCAGTGCCGTTTCCTCGCCGCAGATGTACGCGCCGTAACCGTGGTGCGCGTGCAGCTGGAACGAGAATTCCGAGCCCATGATGTTGTCGCCGAGGAACCCGGCAGCGCGCGCTTCATCGAGCGCGGCTTCGAAGCGTCGATACACTTCGAAGATTTCGCCGTGAATGTAGTTGTAGCCGACGGTGATGCCCATCGCGTACGCGCCGATGGCCATGCCTTCGATCAGCGCGTGCGGGTTCCAGCGCAGGATGTCGCGATCCTTGAACGTGCCCGGCTCGCCTTCGTCCGAGTTGCAGACGAGGTACTTCTGCCCCGGGAACTGGCGCGGCATGAAGCTCCACTTCAGGCCGGTCGGGAAGCCCGCACCGCCACGGCCACGCAGGCCCGACGCCTTGACGTCGGCGATCACCTGCTCGGGCGGAATCTTTTCTTCGAGAATGCGGCGCAGCTGCTTGTAGCCGCCGCGCGCAACGTAATCTTCGAGATGCCAGTTCTCGCCGTTCAGACCAGCGAGGATCAGCGGTTTGATGTGACGGTCGTGGAGGGACGTCATTTCGAGAGCTCCTCAAGCAGCTGGTCGATCTTCTCGCGGCTCATGAAGCTGCACATTCTGTGATTGTTCACCAGCAGCACCGGCGCATCGCCGCACGAGCCCATGCATTCGCCTTCCTTCAGCGTGAACTTGCCGTCGGGCGTGGTCTCGCCGAAGCCGATGCCCAGCTTCTGTTTCAGGTAGTCGGCAGTTGCTTCCGCGCCACCGTCCGGGCCGAGCTGGCACGGCAGGTTCGTGCAGAGCGTGATCTTGTGCTTGCCGACCGGGTTGAGCTCGTACATCGTGTAGAACGTTGCGACTTCCTGCACGGCAACGGCCGGCATACCGAGATAGTCCGCAACGAACTGCATCAGTTCGGGCGACAGCCAGCCGTGCTCTTCCTGAGCAACGGCCAACGCCGACATCACGGCGGACTGTTTCTGATCGGCGGGATACTTCGTCAACGCGCGATCGATTTCCTTCAGGCCTTCAGCTGAGATCATTTTCAGACACGACTCTTTCAATTCCTACCGAACGAACAACCTGCCGCACACTGGGGTGCATGGACGGCAGACCTGGCGCTCACTCTGTTGACAGCTTGCGAAGCCGCGCCGGTTCAGCGCGCATCGCGTGTGACTTACTGCTCGCCGCCCGCTCTCGTGGGCGGCGCAACCATTAGCGATCGATCTCGCCGAACACGATGTCCTGCGTACCGATGATCGTGACGGCGTCGGCGATCATGTGACCGCGCGCCATTTCGTCGAGCGACGCCAGGTGCGCGAAACCCGGTGCGCGAATCTTGAGGCGATACGGCTTGTTGGCACCATCCGACACGAGGTAGATGCCGAACTCACCCTTCGGATGCTCGACCGCCGCGTACGCTTCGCCTTCCGGCACATGGAAACCTTCGGTGAAGAGCTTGAAGTGGTGAATCAAGTCTTCCATGTTGGTCTTCATGCCGACGCGCGACGGCGGTGCAACCTTGTGATTGTCCGTCATCACCGGGCCCGGATTCTTGCGGAGCCACTCAATACACTGTTTCGCGATGCGGACCGACTGGCGCATTTCTTCGACGCGCACCAGATAGCGGTCGTAGCAATCGCCGTTCACGCCGACCGGCACGTCGAAATCCATGCGATCGTACACTTCGTACGGCTGCTTCTTGCGCAGGTCCCAGGCGATGCCCGAGCCGCGCAGCATCGGGCCCGTCAGGCCCATCTGCAGCGCACGTTCCGGGCTGACCACGCCGATCCCGACCAGACGCTGCTTCCAGATCCGGTTGTCGGTGAGCAGCGTTTCGTATTCGTCGACGCACTTCGGGAAGCGCGTGAAGAAGTCGTCGATGAAGTCGAGCACCGAGCCGCTGCGCGCTTCGTTCATCTTCGCGAGCGCCTTCTCGTTACGGATCTTCGACGCCTTGTATTGCGGCATTGCGTCAGGCAGGTCGCGGTAGACGCCGCCCGGACGGTAGTACGCCGCGTGCATCCGGGCGCCGGACACCGCTTCGTACACGTCCATCAGGTCTTCGCGCTCGCGGAACGCGTACAGGAACACGGCCATCGCGCCGACGTCGAGTGCGTGCGCGCCGATCCACATCAGGTGGTTCAGCACGCGCGTGATCTCGTCGAACAGCACGCGGATGTACTGCGCGCGCTCAGGCACCTCGATGCCGAGCAGCTTTTCGATCGCGAGCACGTAGCCGTGCTCGTTGACCATCATCGACACGTAGTCGAGACGGTCCATGTACGGCACGGACTGGATGAACGTCTTGGATTCCGCGAGCTTTTCGGTCGCGCGGTGCAGCAGGCCGATGTGCGGATCGGCACGCTGGATGACTTCGCCGTCGAGCTCGAGCACGAGGCGCAGCACACCGTGCGCTGCCGGGTGCTGCGGGCCGAAGTTGAGCGTGTAGTTCTTGATTTCTGCCATGACGCCCCCTTAATGTTTCAGACCGCCATAGCGATCCTCGCGGATCACGCGCGGCGTGATTTCGCGCGGCTCGATCGTCACCGGCTGGTACACGACCCGCTTCTCTTCCGGGTCGTAACGCATTTCGACATAGCCCGACACCGGGAAGTCCTTGCGGAACGGGTGGCCGATGAAGCCGTAGTCGGTGAGGATGCGGCGCAGGTCGGGGTGGCCTTCGAACACGATGCCGTACAGGTCGAACGCTTCACGCTCGTACCAGTTCGCGGAGGTCCAGATGTCGACCAGCGATGCCACGATCGGCAGGTCGTCGTCCGGCGCGAATGCGCGCAGGCGCAGGCGCCAGTTGTTCGTGACCGACAGCAGGTGCGACACGGCCGCGAAGCGCGGGCCGTCATAGGCGCCGTCACCGAAGGTCTGGTAGTCGACGCCGCACAGGTCGAGCAACTGCTCGAAACGGAGCTTCGGATCGTCGCGCAGCATCTTTGCGACTTCGAGGTAATCGCTCGCCTTCACGACGAGCGTCAGTTCACCGATCGCTTCGGTGAGGCTCACCACGCGCGCGCCGAGCGCGGCTTCGAGGTTTGCCTTGAGGGTCTCGATTTTGCTTGCCATATTGAGGGGACGCTCGGGGCTTTATTGACGGGCGATGGTATTGGTTCGGCGGATCTTCGCCTGAAGCTGGATCACGCCGTAGACCAGCGCCTCGGCCGTGGGCGGACAGCCCGGCACGTAGACGTCGACCGGCACGATCCGGTCGCAACCGCGGACCACCGAGTACGAGTAGTGGTAGTAACCACCGCCGTTCGCGCACGATCCCATCGAGATCACCCAGCGCGGCTCGGCCATCTGGTCGTACACACGGCGCAGCGCAGGCGCCATCTTGTTGCACAGCGTGCCGGCGACGATCATCACGTCCGACTGGCGCGGGCTCGGGCGAAACACGACGCCGAACCGGTCCAGGTCGTAACGGGCCGCGCCCGCATGCATCATTTCGACGGCGCAACACGCGAGCCCGAACGTCATCGGCCACAGCGAGCCGGTACGCGTCCAGTTGATCAGCTTGTCAGCCGTCGTGGTGACAAACCCTTCCTTCAAGACCCCTTCGATACTCATTTGCTTTCCACTCCAGACGAGCGACCGAGCGTGGCCGCCCATGCAAACCGGCGATTAACCCATCACTCCCAGTCGAGCCCGCCTTTCTTCCAGATATAGGCAAAGCCCAGCAGGAATTCGAGCAGAAAAATCATCATTGCGATGAAACCCGGCCAGCCGATGTCCCGGAGCGCGACGCCCCACGGAAACAGGAATGCGGTTTCGAGATCGAAGATGATGAACAGGATGGCGACGAGGTAGTACCGGACGTCGAATTTCATCCGGGCGTCTTCAAAGGCTTCGAAGCCGCACTCGTACGGTGCGTTCTTCTCGACGTCCGGCTTGTTGGGACCAAGGAGCTTGCCGATGCTGACCAGCGCTATACCTAAACCAGTGCCCACGAGGAGGAACAACAAGACGGGGTAATAGGCTGCGAGGTTCAAGGCAATCCTCTATCGGTTGGTTCTGAGCGTCCGGAGAATACCACTTCCGGCGGAAGGAATCATTTCGGAGTACAGGCGATCGCAAGACAACCGCAAGCACACCCCAGAAATGAAAAATGCCAGCCACTAGAAGCGGCTGGCATTGAGTAACTTTGGTGCCGACGGCGAGACTCGAACTCGCACAGCTTTCGCCACTACCCCCTCAAGATAGCGTGTCTACCAATTTCACCACGTCGGCACTGCATGCAACCGGGGTTGTAACTACTTGTTTCCCGCGAATCGCTTCAAGAATTAAATTCTAACCCGACTTCGAGATTTGTTCAACGCACAATCGCAAAAAATTTAACTTTTTATTTCGGGACGTCCTGGCCCGGCGCGCTTGCAGCCGAGCCTGCCGCAGCCGATGCGGCGACAGCCGGTACAGATGCAGCAGGCGCCGATGCCGGCGCGGTCGAGACCGCGCCAAGCACGCCCGCCGACGGCGTCGACTTGTACGAACCGAGGTACGTCAACGCGAGCGTCGCAACGAAGAAGATCGTTGCGAGAATGCCCGTCGTACGCGAAAGGAAGTTCGCCGAGCCCGTTGCACCGAACAGGCTGCCCGACGCGCCGCTGCCGAACGCAGCGCCCATGTCGGCACCCTTGCCGTGCTGCAGCAGCACGAGACCAATCACACCGAGTGCAGACAGCACCTGCACCACAATAATCAGCGTCTTGAATAACAGCATCACACCCACCCGAATGGATCAGGCGACCGGACCGACCGGCCGCCGTCATGGTTCAATTCGATCGCGGACCGCTTAACGCGCGGCCCGGCAGATCGCCAGGAAATCTTCCGCCTTCAGCGACGCGCCGCCGATCAGGCCACCGTCGATGTCCGGCTGCGCAAACAGCTCTTCCGCGTTGTCCGGCTTCACGCTGCCGCCGTACAGCACGGACACGTCCGCCGCGCCCTTTGCCGCGAGACGCGCACGCAGGAACGCGTGCACGTCCTGTGCCTGCGCCGACGTCGCGCTCTTGCCCGTGCCAATCGCCCAGACCGGCTCGTACGCGACGACGATGCGTGCGGCCTCGTCGGCCGTCAGCACCGTCAGCACTGCGTCGAGCTGCGCACCGACCACCTGCTCGGTCGCACCCGACTCGCGCTCGTCGAGCGTCTCGCCGACACACACGACAGGCGTGAGCCCCGCCGCGAGCGCGCGCTGCGTCTTCGCCGCGACCGTCTCGTTGCGCTCGCCGTGGTACGCACGGCGCTCCGAGTGACCGACGATCGCATAGCGTGCGCCGAATTCCGCGACCATCGCAGCCGCCACTTCACCGGTGAACGCGCCCTGCTCGTGCGCGGACACGTCCTGTGCCCCCCAGGCGACACGGCCGCCGTCGAGCTGCGCCTGAACCTGCGCGAGATACGGGAACGGCACGCACACGCCGACCGACGTTTCGGCCGCCACCGCGCCCGCGCCCTGCACCACTTCGTTCAGCAACGCCTGGTTGCCGGCCAGCCGGCCGTGCATCTTCCAGTTGCCGATCACACGCTTAGTTCTCTGTTTCGACATCGTGTCTGTCTCGTCACCGCTTGGTCATTAACGTGCCGGAAACCGGCCGTCAGGTTTGATCTGGCGAAGCAAACCGGCGATTTTACTGCGCGCGGCTTGAACCGGTCAAACCGCACATGTCAAGCCCGGCCGCACGGGCCGTCAGGCGTTCGTACCCCAATCGAGCACGATCTTGCCGGTGTGCTCGCTGCTTTCCATCAGCGCGTGCGCCTGTGCGGCGTCCGCGGCAGGCAATACGCGATAGATCACCGGCTTGATGCGGCCGTCGGCAAGCAGCGGCCACACGCGCGCCTTCAGTTGCGCGGCGATCTGCGCCTTGAACTCGACCGGGCGCGGGCGCAGCGTCGAACCCGTGATCGCCAGCCGGCGACGCAGGATCTCACCCAGGTTGACGTCGGCCTTCGCGCCGCCGAGCAGCGCGATCAGCACGAGGCGGCCGCCATCCGCGAGCGCGGACAGTTCGCGCGGCACGTACGAGCCCCCCACCATGTCGAGGATCACGTCGACGCCGCGGTCGTGCGTCAGCGACTTCACGACCTCGACGAAGTCTTCCGTCTTGTAGTTGATCGCGCGTTCGGCGCCGAGCGCCTCGCACGCGCGGCACTTGTCCGCAGTACCGGCCGTCGCGAACACGCGAAAGCCGAGCGCATGCGCGATCTGGATCGCCGTCACGCCGATGCCGCTCGAGCCACCCTGCACCAGCAGCGTTTCCTGCTCGCCGCCCTCGCCCGCGCCGAGCTGCGCACGGTCGAACACGTTGCTCCACACGGTGAAAAACGTTTCGGGCAGCGACGCCGCCTCGATATCGGTCAGCCCGCCGGGCACCGGCAGGCATTGCAGCAGCGGTGCGACCGCATACTCGGCATAGCCACCGCCCGCGAGCAGCGCGCACACGCGATCGCCCAACTTCAGGCCGAACGGGTTCAGCGCGGCGTCCGACAGGTCGCCGCCGACGATCTCGCCCGCGACCTCGAGGCCCGGCAGATCCGACGCCCCCGGCGGCGGCGCATAGGCGCCCTTGCGCTGGAACACGTCGGGCCGGTTCACGCCGGAAGCCGCCACCTTGATCAGCACTTCGCCGCGCTTCGGTTCGGGGCGCGGACGCTCCGCAAGCTTCAGCACGTCGGGGGCACCGAATTCGGTGATTTCGATGGCTTTCATGGTGATGGTCGCTCCAGGATCAGGATCGGAATCGGAGGCACGCCCGCACGCGGCACGGGCACCTGGCCGGCGCTGCTGCGCCGCACAACGATGCTACAGAAAAAACGGCCGGCACGCTTTCGCACTGCCGGCCGTTGGTCCGCCTACCCGCTTACTGCTGCGGCGGCGTGTCCGACTGCGACGCCGCCGCTGCTTCATTCAGCAGCGCCTTCGCCGACAGACGCACGCGACCCTTTTCGTCCGTCTGGATGACCTTGACCTTCACTTGCTGGCCTTCCTTCAGGTAGTCGTTGATGTCCTTCACACGCTCGTTGACGATTTCCGAGATGTGCAGCAGGCCATCCTTGCCCGGCAGCAGGTTCACGATCGCGCCGAAATCGAGCAGCTTCAGAACCGTGCCTTCGTACACTTGGCCGACTTCGATCTCGGCCGTGATTTGCTCGATGCGCTTCTTCGCTTCGGCCATGCCGTCGCTGTTCGTGCTCGCGATCGTCACGACGCCGTCGTCGGAGATGTCGATGGTTGTGCCGGTTTCTTCCGTCAGTGCGCGGATCACCGAACCGCCCTTGCCGATCACGTCACGGATCTTTTCCGGGTTGATCTTGATCGTGATCATGCGCGGCGCGAATTCCGACAGCTGCGTGTTCGCACCCGAAACTGCCGACGTCATCTTGCCGAGGATGTGCATGCGGCCTTCCTTCGCCTGTGCGAGCGCGACCTGCATGATTTCCTTCGTGATGCCCTGGATCTTGATGTCCATCTGCAGTGCCGTCACGCCTTGCTCCGTGCCGGCCACCTTGAAGTCCATGTCGCCGAGGTGATCTTCGTCGCCGAGGATGTCGGTCAGCACCGCGAACTTGTTGCCTTCGAGGATCAGGCCCATCGCGATGCCCGCGACGTGCGCCTTCATCGGCACGCCTGCATCCATCAGCGCGAGGCAGCCGCCGCACACCGATGCCATCGACGACGAACCGTTCGATTCGGTGATTTCCGACACGACGCGGATCGAGTAGCCGAATTCGTCGGCGCTCGGCAGGCACTTGACCAGCGCACGCTTCGCGAGGCGGCCGTGGCCGATTTCGCGGCGCTTCGGCGAGCCGACGCGACCCGTTTCGCCGGTCGCGAACGGGGGCATGTTGTAGTGAAGCATGAAGCGCTCGCGGTACTCGCCTTCAAGCGCGTCGATGATCTGCTCGTCACCCTTCGTGCCGAGCGTCGCGACGACCAGCGCCTGCGTCTCGCCGCGCGTGAACAGCGCCGAGCCGTGGGTACGCGGCAGCACGCCGGTGCGGATCTCGATCGGGCGCACGGTGCGCGTGTCGCGGCCGTCGATGCGCGGCTCGCCGTTCAGGATCTGCGAACGGACGATCTTGGCTTCGATGTCGAACAGCACGTTGCCGACGGTAGCCTTGTCGGCTGCGACGGTACCGGCCGCCTGCGCGTCTTCCTCGAGCTTCGCCGAGGTCGCTGCGTAGACTTCCTTCAGCTTCGTCGAGCGCGCTTGCTTGTCGCGGAGCTGGTAAGCAGCGAGCAGGTCGTTCTGTGCCAGCTCGGTCACGCGCGCGATCAGCGCTTCGTTCTTCGGTGCCGGCTGCCAGTCCCACTCGGGCTTGCCGCCTTCGCGCACCAGTTCGTGGATCGCGTCGATCGCGACCTGCATCTGGTCGTGGCCGAACACCACGGCGCCCAGCATCACGTCTTCCGACAGTTGATCGGCTTCCGATTCGACCATCAGCACGGCACGTTCCGTACCGGCGACGACGAGGTCGAGGCTCGATGCCTTGATCTGGTCACGCGTCGGGTTCAGCACGTACGCGTTGTCGATGTACGCCACGCGTGCGGCACCGACCGGGCCGTTGAACGGCAGACCCGACACGGCGAGCGCAGCCGATGCACCGATCAGCGCAGGGATGTCCGCCGGGATTTCCGGGTTCACGGACAGCACGTGGATCACGACCTGGACTTCGTTGTAGAAGCCTTCCGGGAACAGCGGGCGCAGCGGACGGTCGATCAGGCGCGACGTCAACGTTTCGTGCTCCGACGGACGGCCTTCGCGGCGGAAGAAGCCGCCCGGGATCTTGCCGGCCGAGTAGGTCTTCTCGAGGTAGTCGACGGTCAGCGGGAAGAAATCCTGGCCCGGCTTCGCCGACTTCGCGCCGACGACGGTTGCCAGCACGACGGTATCTTCAACGTCGACGATCACGGCGCCGCTTGCCTGGCGAGCGACTTCACCGGTTTCGAGGCGCACCTTGTGCTGGCCCCACTGGAATTCCTTCACGACCTTGTTGAACATGGACATGGTTGCTCCTTTGAATTCATGCATTTCATTCGCCGCGCCGGCCATCCCGCGCGGCGGCGTCCCGACCGAATCACCCGGAGCAAGGTGTGTTTTTTATGCCATTCCAGCGCGGCGCTCGTGCAGCGACGCGCTGGAATGACACAAATCCTGCCCCGGTACCGGTCGTTGCGGCAGCCCCGCACAACCGTGCCGGACAGCCTGCGGTGCGTGTGACGCTACGCACCGCGCAAAAACAAAATGCCTGTATCAGCGGACTGACACAGGCATCTTGCTGGCGGCAATCGCCTCGATTACTTACGCAGACCCAGCTTCTCGATCAGTGCGCGGTAACGGTCGGCATCCTTGCCCTTGAGGTAGTCGAGCAGCTTGCGGCGGCGGCTCACCATGCGCAGCAGGCCGCGGCGGCTGTGGTGATCCTTCGCGTGGGTCTTGAAGTGACCCGTCAGTTCGACGATACGTGCGGTCAGCAGTGCGACCTGGACTTCGGGCGACCCCGTGTCGTTGGTAGCGCGGGCGAACTGAGCAACAACTTCCGACTTCTTGATATCTGCAACAGACATGTGATTTCCTTTCTAACTGAACAGGCGGACACGGAAGAATGGCCGTGCCGTGACTTACAACCGGCGCGCATTGTAGCACAACTCCGCACCGTTCTTACCGCCCCCTGTCACGGGCGCGTCATCGAGCAGGCGGACGGCATCTCCGTACGCTGCGCCGGCACCGCGAGCACCGTCCGGAAGCCGTAGCCCGAACCCTCGTTGTCGAAGCGCACGCCCGGCGTGCCGGCCTTGTCCATTTCCATCACGTAAAGGGGCTGGATCAACTGATGATCCTGCGCGCGCATCCGCGACGCGTGGAAGCCGTCGTCGAACGACAGGCCCTCGAGCGCGCGTGCGACCGCGACGGGGTCGGCCGAACCCGCGCGGTTCATCGCGGCGGCCAGCATCTCGATCATCTGGCTCATCCGCCGCACCGGATAGTCGTCCTGGGCAGCCGGAAAACGGTTCCGGAACGCGCGGTAGAACGCATCGGATTTCGCGCCGCCCGCGTTCGGGTGCCAGTCCGCCACGGCCACGACCCGCGCGACACCGGCGTCGCCGAGTGCGGCAGGCGCGCCAAGGCTGTTGCCGTAGAACGTGTAGAACTTCGCATTCAGCCCCTGCTCGCGCGCCGCCTTCACGAGCAGCGTGAGGTCGTTGCCCCAGTTGCCGGTCACGACGGCGTCGGCGCCGCTTGCGCGGATCTTCGCGATGTACGGCGAGAAATCCTTGATCCGTCCGATCGGGTGGAATTCGTCGCCGGCGACCGTCACGTCCGGGCGCCGCGCGGCCAGCGCCTGCCGTGCGAGCGTGCTGACGTCGTGGCCGAAACTGTAGTCCTGGTTCAGCAGGTAGACCTTGCGCAGCGCGCGGTCGCGCGCCATCACGTCCGCGAGCGCGGCCATCCGCATGCCCGCGTGCGCATCGAAGCGGAAATGCCAGAAACTGCAGCGCGCGCCGGTCAGCGCCGGATCGTCGGCCGAATAGTTGAGGAACAGCATCCGGTTGTCCGGATCGCGCGCGTTCAGCTTGTCGAGCGCCGCAACGAGCGCGGCCGCGACGGCCGAGCTGTTGCCTTGCGTGACGAACCCGATATGGCGGTCCGCGGCCGCGCGCAACTGCACGAGCGCCTCCTCGGGACTGCCCTTGCTGTCGAGCACGACGAGTTCCAGCGGATGCGCGCCGTCGCGCAGCTTCACACCGCCCGCCGCGTTGACCTGCTCGACGCCGAAGCGCAGGTTGCGCTCGACCGCCGCGCCCGCGTTCGCGAACGGCCCCGACATTCCCTCGATCAGTGCGATCCGCACCGGCTCGCCGCCGGCAAACGCGGACGACACCAGCATCCACCCCGCGCTCAACGCGAGCGCGCATCGCTTCCACCCCTGCATCGGCCACCTGCCCTTCAATCTGCCCGAGAAGCGCGGATCATAGGCCGGCGCCCCCGCCGCCCGCAAGCGTGACCGGGACCGTGGCGGCGATCCGCACCGATTTTTTCCGCGCGATGCGCGGTCGCGCGCCGTCCGTGATAAAACGGGAATTGTTTCCGTGTTCTGGAGAATCCCCATGCGCATTCGCATTTCCGCGCGCCTGCCGGTGCTGCTCGCCAGCGCCGCCGCGCTGCTGGCCGGTTGCGCGCAACCGTGGCAGCAATACCAGGCCGGCCAGGACGAGTCGGCGATCGTCGCACGCATGGGCCCGCCGCGCGAGATCTACGACCTGCCCGGCGGCGGCAAGCGCCTGATGTGGCCGACCCAGCCGATGGGCGAAATCACCATCGCGGCCGACGTCGACGCGGCCCACAAGATCGTCAACGTGCGGCAGGTCCTGCAGCCGAACGAGTTCTATCGCGCAGAGATCGGCAAGTGGACGAAGACCGACGTCCTCGTCAACTTCGGACGCCCCGTCGAGACGTCCTACTTCCCGCTGATGAAGCGCGAGGTGTGGACCTATCGGTATCTCGAGGACAACGTCTGGTACATGATGTACAGCTTCTACTTCGATCCGCAGGGCATCCTGCGCATCACGCAGAAGACGCCCGACCCGCTGCACGATCCCGACCGCCGCAACCTGTTCTGACCGATTACGCATTTACGCGCAATTTTCACCATGGCCATTCACGAATCATTGCGTGAATGGCCATTTCCTTTTTTCCGCCTTCCGATTAATTCCGCAATTGCGGCGGGAATCTTTTCCGATCAATGACATTCCGATGGCACCTCGCTGACATCCCCGTCATGCGGGCCTTTGCGCGGAAAGAAGCACGCACAGTGCATGTCATGCGATGAATTGGTGCATGCAATGCACTACGCCAAACCAATTTGAAACAAATTGTTTCAACACCCCCGAAGTGCTAGGGCATACCCCTAATATCAGTCGAAATTCAACCTTTCAATTTAGAAAGAATGCCATTGCGTCATTTCTGCCGATATACGTTTGCCTTTATCACAAAGGAGTCCTCATGAATCGCCCCAAGAGCATGCTGGTTGCCAACATCGCCTGGGCCCGCGAAACGCGTGAATACACGCCCGGCTTCTTCGACGCGCTCGCGCGCGGCCAGAATCCGCGCGTGCTGTGGATCGGCTGCGCCGACAGCCGCGTGCCGGCCGAAACCATCACACACTGCGCGCCCGGCGAGCTGTTCGTCCATCGCAACATCGCGAACCTGTTCCATCCCGACGACGACAATTCCGCCAGCGTGCTCGAGTACGCGGTGCGCGTGCTGCAGGTCGACCACGTGATCGTGTGCGGGCACTACGGGTGCGGCGGCGTACGCGCGTCGCTGCTGCCGCCGCCGTCCGACCTGCCGCACGTCGCGCGCCGCATCGCGCCGCTCTGCGCGCTCGCGCGGCGCCATCGCGACGCGCTGGACGGGCTCGACGACACGGCCGCCGCCGACCGCCTCGCCGAACTCAACGTGCTCGAACAGGTGCGGCTGCTGCGCGCGTCCCCGATCGTGCAGGGCCGCGAACGGCCACCGCTCGTGCACGGCTGGATCTTTTCGCTCGCCGACGGACGCCTGCAGGAACTCGATTCCGGCTACACCACGCCGACCGTCGACGTCGAACCCGTGCAGGCCGCGACGGCCGGCGCGCTCGGCTGACCTACCCCGCCCCCAAGCCAATGAAATCGCCCCAACCATGAAACTGAACGAGCGCCTGTCCACCCTGCCGCGCGACATCGTCGCCGGAATCGTCGTTTTCCTCGTCGCGCTGCCACTGTGTCTCGGCATCGCCAATGCATCCGGCGTCGAACCGTTCGCCGGGCTCGTGTCCGGGATCGTCGGCGGCATCGTCGTCGCGCTGCTGAGCGGCTCATCGCTGTCCGTCAGCGGGCCGGCCGCCGGCCTCGTCGTGATCGTCGTCGAAGGAATCGCACAACTCGGCAGCTTTTCCGCGTTCCTGCTCGCGGTACTGCTGTCCGGCGTATTGCAATTCGGGTTCGGCATGCTGCGCGCCGGCCGCTTCGCCGCCTATGTGCCGTCACCCGTCATCAAGGGCATGCTCGCCGCGATCGGCCTGCTGCTGATCGTAAAGCAGATTCCGTTCGCGTTCGGTATCGGCGGCTCGGCCGCGCAATCGTTTGCTAACTGGCCGGGCCTGCCGGTCGCGTGGGCCGCGACGGCCATCGCGCTCGCCTCGCTCGCGCTGCTGGTCGCGTGGGATACGCCCGCACTGCGCCGCTTCGCGCTGGTGCGCTCGGTGCCGGCCCCGCTCGCGGTGGTCGTACTGGGTATCGGCGCCACGCTCGTGCTGAGCGTCGTCGCACCGTCGGTCGCGCCGGGCGCCGCCCATCGCGTGACGCTCCCCGAACTCGGATCGTTCGCGGCCTTCGCGGCATCGCTCAAGCATGCGGAGCTCGGCCCGAACTTCGCGCAGCTCGTCAATCCGGACGTGTGGCGTGTCGCGATCACGCTCGCGGTCGTCGCGAGCCTCGAGACGCTGCTGAGCCTCGAAGCGGTCGAGCAGATCGACCCGAAGCGCCGGCCGACCCAGCCCGACCGCGAACTCAAGGCCCAGGGCGTCGGCAATCTCGTCGCGGGCGCGGTCGGCGGGTTGCCGATCACGTCGGTGATCGTGCGCAGCTCGGTGAACGTCAATGCGGGCGCGCAAAGCCGGATGTCGGCGATCGTGCACGGGATGCTGCTGCTCGCGAGCGTGTTCGCACTCACCGGCCTGATCAACCTGATCCCGCTCGCGAGCCTGGCCGCGATCCTGATCCATACTGGCTTCAAGCTCGCGAAACCGGCGCTGTTCCGCTCGGTGATGAAACAGGGGCCGGCCGCGTTCGTGCCGTTCGCCGCGACGATTGCCGGCGTGCTCGCGGTCGACCTGCTGTTCGGCATCGCGCTCGGCCTTGCCTGCAGCGTGCTGGCGGTCGCCGTCGCGAACCTGAAGAGCCCCGTCACGCTCGCGCAGCACGATGACCACTTCCTGCTGTCGTTCCGCAAGGACGTGTCGTTTCTCGGCAAGGTCCAGGTCAAGCATCACCTGCGGCACATTCCCGACCGGGCCGCGGTGATCATCGATGCAACGCGCGCCGACTACATCGATCACGACGTGCTCGAACTGCTCGATGCGTTCGTCGCCGAGGCGCCGCGACGCGGGATCGCAGTCGAGTTCCGGCGACGCAGCCCGGCGCCGCGTACGGCTGCGCGCCGCTGGCTGTTCCGCGCGCCGGCCGCCGAATGAGCGGCGAATGAAAAAACGCCCCGGCGGCGCAGGGCCGCACGGGGCGTTTCGGTGATGCGCAGTGCGCGGGCGCTTATGAGCGCTGCGGATTGAGCTTGTCGTCCTTCGAATGCAGCTTGTTCAGTGCGGAGATATACGCCTTCGCGGAGGCGGCGACGATGTCCGGATCGGTGCCGACGCCATTGACGATCCGCCCGCTCTTCGACAGACGGACAGTTACCTCGCCCTGCGCCTGCGTGCCGGTCGTGATCGCGTTCACCGAGTACAGCAGCAGCTCGGAGCCGCTGCCGACTTCGCTCTCGATCGCATTGAACGTCGCATCGACCGGACCGTTGCCGCGTGCCTCGCCGGTCACTTCCTTGCCTTCGACCCCGAACACGACCTTCGCGTGCGGCTGCTCGCCCGTTTCCGAGTGCTGCGAAAGCGACACGAACTTGAAGTGCTCCTTCTCGTGCGCGAGCGCCGACTCCTCGGACACGATCGCGATGATGTCCTCGTCGAAGATCTCGGCCTTGCGGTCGGCCAGATCCTTGAAGCGCATGAACGCGGCGTTCAGTTCGCTCTCGCTGTCGAGCGACACGCCGAGCTCCTGCAGGCGCTGCTTGAACGCGTTCCGGCCCGACAGCTTGCCGAGCACGATCTTGTTCGCGGTCCAGCCCACGTCTTCCGCGCGCATGATCTCGTAGGTGTCGCGCGCCTTCAGCACGCCGTCCTGGTGGATGCCCGATGCGTGCGCGAACGCGTTCGCCCCGACCACGGCCTTGTTCGGCTGCACGACGAAACCGGTGATCTGCGACACGAGCTTCGACGTCGGCACGATCTGCGACGTGTCGATGCCGACGTCGAGACCGAAGTAGTCCTTGCGCGTCTTCACGGCCATCACGATTTCTTCGAGCGACGTGTTGCCCGCGCGCTCGCCGAGACCGTTGATCGTGCACTCGACCTGACGCGCGCCGCCAATCTTCACGCCGGCCAGCGAGTTCGCGACGGCCATCCCGAGGTCGTTATGGCAATGCACCGAGAAGATCGCCTTGTCCGAGTTCGGAATGCGTTCACGCAGCGTCTTCACGAGGTTGCCGTACAGCTCCGGCACGCCGTAGCCGACCGTATCGGCAATGTTGATCGTCGTCGCGCCTTCGGCGATCACGGCTTCCAGCACGCGGCACAGGAAATCCATGTCGGAACGGCTGCCGTCTTCCGGCGAGAACTCGACGTTGTCGGTGAACTTGCGCGCGAAGCGCACCGCGAGGCGCGCCTGCTCGAACACCTGGTCGGGCGTCATCCGCAGCTTCTTCTCCATGTGCAGCGGCGACGTCGCGATGAACGTGTGGATCCGGAAGCTCTCGGCCGGCTTCAGCGCGTCGGCCGCACGCTGGATGTCCTTGTCGTTGGCGCGCGCCAGCGAGCAGATCGTGCTGTCCTTGATGAGACCGGCGATCGTGTGGATCGCGTCGAAATCGCCGTTCGAGCTGGCCGCGAAGCCCGCCTCGATCACGTCGACCTTCATCCGCTCGAGATGCTTCGCGATGCGGATTTTCTCTTCCTTCGTCATCGACGCGCCGGGCGATTGTTCGCCGTCACGCAACGTCGTATCGAAAATGATCAGCTTGTCTGTCATGGGGGGCTCCAGGGCTCTTTATACGGAAGTCAAACGTAACGAGATCGCGCCACCGCTGGCGACGCTCAACAACAGACGAGGCTTGACGGGGGGCGAGAACGGTCAGCGCGGCAGGCGCGCCAAAGCTAGCGCGCGTAGCGGCGCACCGGCTAGAAGGAGGGAGAGGCGGGAAAATGCAGTCATGCCAAAGACTATAGCGGCATTCCGTTGGGTGCGCAATCGGACGGCACCCGGGGTTTCCGGCGGCACGGGCCGAACAAGGGACAAATGAAAACGGCGGCCCCGAGGCCGCCGTTTCCGGGCAAAAACGCGCGTGCGTCAGTGATCGCGCTGCGACGAGCGCGCCGGATTCGCGCGCCCGCGGATGGCCATGTAGGCCCAGAACACGTAACCGGACAGCCCGTACAGCACGAACAGGCAGAACAGCATCAGCGGCGGATCGGACGACACGAGCACGAACGCGACGACGACCAGCAGGATCGCCGCGAACGGCACGCGATGCCGCACGTCCAGCGCCTTGCCGCTGTAGAACGGCGCGTTCGACACCATCGTCACGCCCGCGTAGATCGTCAGCACGAACGCGACCCACGGCAGCCAGCCGAGCTTCATCGGCACGCGGTTGTCGGTGGCGAGCCACACGAAGCCCGCGATCAGCGCGGCGGCGGCCGGGCTCGGCAGCCCCTGGAAGAAACGCTTGTCGACGACGCCGATGTTCGTATTGAAGCGCGCGAGGCGTAGCGCGGCGCCCGAGCAGTAGACGAACGCGGCGAGCCAGCCCCAGCGGCCGAGATCCTTCAGCACCCACTCGTACATCACGAGCGCGGGCGCGACGCCGAACGACACCATGTCCGACAGGCTGTCGAACTGCTCGCCGAACGCGCTCTGCGTATGCGTCATGCGCGCGACGCGCCCGTCCATCCCGTCGAGCACCATCGCGACGAAAATCGCGATCGCCGCGATCTCGAAACGCACGTTCATCGCCTGCACGACCGCGAAGAAGCCGCAGAACAGCGCGGCGGTCGTGAACGCGTTCGGCAGCAGATAGATGCCGCGCGTCTTCAGGAACCGCTGGCGCGCGGCGCGGCGGCTCTCGATGGGCACCGTATCCGGTGCCATCACCTTGTTGCGGCGGAACGGACGTGGCGTCTGGCCGGCGCCGTTGCGCGGCCGACGCGGTTTGAATGCGGCCATCGTGCGCCCCGCCGCTTACTGTTCGAGCTCGGCGAGGATCGTCGACGACGCATAGACCTTCTCGCCGATCGACACCTTCGCGCGGCTGCCGAGCGGCAGGTACACGTCGACGCGCGAACCGAAGCGGATGAAGCCGTAGCGCTGGCCGCGCGACAGCGGTTCGCCCGCGCGCACGTAGCAGAGGATCCGGCGTGCGACCAGGCCGGCGATCTGCACGGCGGTCACGGTCTTGCCGCTCGCCGTCTGGATCACGACCGCATTGCGCTCGTTCTCGGTCGACGCCTTGTCGATCGCCGCGTTCAGGAACGCGCCCGGGAAGTACTCGACCTTGGAGATCGCACCATCGACCGGCGAACGCTGCGAATGGACGTTGAAGACATTCATGAACACGCTGATCTTCAGCGCTTCGCGGTTCGCGTACGGATCCTGCGCGGTCTCGACCGCGACGATGCGGCCGTCCGCCGGGCACAGCACCGCGTTCGGCTGCGCCGGGATCGGGCGCTGCGGGTCGCGGAAGAACTGGACGACGAAGACGAGCAGCAGCCAGAACGGCCACGCGAAGCCGAAGCCCCCGACGGCGTGGATCAACAGCGCGATGACGGCTGCAATCGCGATGAACGGCCAGCCTTCGCGCGCGATGATCGGATGAGGATAGTTCATGGATTCGTTCTGTGTTCGGTGAATTGCAAAGCCCGTAGCATAGCAAAAGCCGCCCGGGGCACTGCTGCCTTCGGGCGGCTTTTTGGTACCGGCCCTCTATTCGAGGGGCCGGAACAGCACGCGGTGCTTAGTTCTTCGTCTGGTCGACGAGCTTGTTCTTCGCGATCCACGGCATCATCGCGCGCAGCTTCGCACCGACCTGTTCGATCTGGTGCTCGGCCGTCAGGCGACGGCGCGACTGCAGCGTCGGCGCGCCTGCCTTGTTCTCGAGAATGAAGCTCTTCGCGTACTCGCCCGTCTGGATGTCGGTCAGGCACTGCTTCATCGCCTTCTTCGTCTCTTCCGTGACGATGCGCGGACCCGTCACGTACTCGCCGTACTCGGCGTTGTTCGAGATCGAGTAGTTCATGTTCGCGATGCCGCCTTCGTAGATCAGGTCGACGATCAGCTTCAGTTCGTGCAGGCACTCGAAGTACGCCATTTCCGGCGCGTAGCCTGCTTCGACCAGCGTCTCGAAGCCAGCCTTGATCAGCTCGACGGTACCGCCGCACAGCACGGCCTGCTCGCCGAACAGGTCGGTTTCGGTTTCTTCACGGAAGTTGGTTTCGATGATGCCTGCACGGCCGCCGCCGTTCGCTGCCGCGTACGACAGCGCGATGTCGCGTGCCGCGCCCGACTTGTTCTGCGCAACCGCGATCAGGTGCGGCACGCCGCCACCTTGCGAGTACGTGCCGCGAACCGTGTGGCCCGGTGCCTTCGGCGCGATCATGATCACGTCGAGGTCGGCGCGCGGGATCACCGCGCCGTAGTGGACGTTGAAGCCGTGCGCGAATGCCAGCGCCGCACCTTGCTTGATGTTCGCGTGGACTTCCTTCGCGTACACGTCGGCGATCTGCTCGTCCGGCAGCAGCATCATCACGACGTCGGCGCCCTTCACCGCTTCCGCGACTTCCTTGACCGACAGGCCGGCGTTTTCGGCCTTGCTCCACGACGCGCCATCCTTGCGCAGGCCAACCGTCACGTTCACGCCGCTTTCCTTCAGGTTCAGCGCGTGTGCATGGCCTTGCGAGCCGTAGCCGATGATCGTGACTTGCTTGCCCTTGATGAGGGAGAGGTCAGCGTCTTTGTCGTAGAAAACGTTCATGATGGTTCCTTCGCTAATTCAAAAATTCAACAATTCGTTCGGATGGAGTACTGCGGGCCGGGACATGACGGCGCACCCGGCGTGCCTGCTGGCATCACACCTTCAGGATGCGCTCGCCGCGTCCGATGCCGGAGCTGCCGGTGCGCACGGTCTCTAGGATCGCGCCCGCGTCCAGCCCCTGGATGAATGCGTCGAGCTTGTCGCTCGCGCCCGTCAATTCGATCGTGTAGGTCTTTTCGGTCACGTCGATGATGCGGCCGCGGAAAATGTCCGCCATCCGCTTCATTTCTTCGCGCTCCTTGCCCACTGCACGTACCTTGATCAGCATCAGCTCGCGTTCGATGTGTGCACCGTCGGTCAGGTCCACCACTTTCACCACCTCGATCAGGCGGTTCAGATGCTTCGTGATCTGTTCGATCACGTCGTCGGAGCCAATGGAAACGATGGTGAGCCGCGACAGCGATTGGTCTTCGGTCGGCGCCACCGTCAAGGTTTCGATGTTGTAGCCGCGTGCGGAAAACAGACCGACCACGCGCGACAGCGCGCCCGGTTCGTTCTCCAGCAGGACGGAAATGATGTGTCTCATGTTCGCTTCTTCCAGAATGTGTCCGTGTCGATTCACTCGCGCCGCGCGCTGCCGCGTGCCGCACCGCCCTTCGTGAAGGCGGCCGCATCGGGCTCAGGCGCGCGTCGCGCCGTTACAGATCTTCCGATCCGAGCAGCATCTCGGTGATGCCCTTGCCGGCCTGTACCATCGGCCAGACGTTTTCGGTCGGATCGGTCTGGAAGTCGAGAAACACGGTGCGGTCCTTCAGGCGCAGCGCTTCCTTCAGCGCCGGCTCCACATCCGAGGTCTTTTCGATCCGCAACCCGACATGGCCGTACGCTTCGGCGAGCTTCACGAAATCAGGCAGCGCATCCATGTACGAATGCGAATAGCGCTTGCTGTATTCGATCTGCTGCCACTGGCGAACCATGCCGAGATAGCGGTTGTTCAGCGAAATGATCTTCACGGGCGTGTCGTACTGCAGGCAGGTCGACAGTTCCTGGATGCACATCTGGATCGAGCCTTCGCCCGTGATGCACAGCACGTCGTCGTCCGGGTGCGCCATCTTGACGCCCATCGCTGCCGGCAGGCCGAAGCCCATCGTGCCGAGGCCGCCGGAATTGATCCAGCGACGCGGCTTGTTGAAACGGTAGAACTGCGCCGCCCACATCTGGTGCTGGCCGACGTCCGAGCACACGAACGCATTGCCGTCCGTCAGCTCCCATGCCTTCTCGACCACGTACTGCGGCTTGATGATCTCGCTTTCGCGGTCGTATTTCAGGCAGTCCTTCGAGCGCCAGCCCTCGATGTCCTTCCACCATTGCGCGAGCGCCTCGGTGTCGGGGCCATGCTCGGCCGTCTGTAGTTGCTCGATCAGTTCCTTCAGCACTTCCTTCACGTCGCCGACGATCGGGATGTCGACCTTCACACGCTTCGAGATCGACGACGGGTCGATGTCGATGTGGATGATCTTGCGCGGACGCGACGCGAAGTGCGCCGGGTCGCCGATCACGCGGTCGTCAAAGCGGGCACCGATCGCGATCAGCACGTCGCAGTGCTGCATCGCCATGTTCGCTTCGTAGGTGCCGTGCATGCCGAGCATGCCGAGGAACTTCTTGTCCGACGCACGATAGCCGCCGAGGCCCATCAGCGTGTTCGTGACCGGATAGCCGAGCAGGTCCGCGAACTGGTTCAGTTCACGCGACGCGTCGGCGAGGATGATGCCGCCACCCGTGTAGATGTACGGACGCTTCGCCGTCAGCAGCAGCGACACGGCCTTGCGGATCTGACCCGAATGGCCCTTCGTGACCGGGTTGTACGAACGCAGCGACACGCTCTTGACGGGCTCGTACTCGCACGGCGTCTTCGAGATGTCCTTCGGGATGTCGATCAGCACCGGGCCCGGACGGCCGGTGCGGGCGATATAGAACGCCTTCTTGACGGTTTCCGCGAGGTCGCGCACGTCCTTCACGAGGAAGTTGTGCTTCACGCACGGACGCGTGATGCCGACGGTATCGCACTCCTGGAATGCATCCTGGCCGATCGCGGCCGTAGGCACCTGGCCGCTGATCACGACCATCGGGATCGAATCCATGTACGCCGTGGCGATGCCGGTCACCGCGTTGGTGACACCGGGGCCCGACGTCACGAGACAGACGCCGACATTGCCGGTGGAACGCGCATACGCATCGGCTGCGTGCACGGCCGCCTGTTCGTGGCGCACCAGCACGTGCTGAATCTTGTCCTGCTTGTAAAGCTCGTCGTAGATGTAGAGTACCGAGCCGCCGGGGTAGCCCCAGATGAATTCGACGTTTTCATCGGCCAGTGCCTTCATGAGCACGGTACCGCCGATGGAGTCGCTATCGGGAGGGGAAAGGGGTTCCGACGTGGAGAATTCCGCGCTGGGCATGTTCATTTTGACCTTTCGAATTTTCGGCAAAAAATTGATCGGGTGCTCTCTGCCGGGCTTGTGGCTCGGGTTCAAGCGGCGCGTCCAGTTTGAAGGGCAGGCTTCTTGGGCCAGCCTCAAATGAGACCATCACTTCATGTTGCGAATCATTGACGATAGCGGGTCGCGATTGGGTCGTCAAGCAAAATATCCCGCAGCGCATCATGGGCACCTCCCGGCACCCCGCCGCCGCGGCTCGCGCGCAACGTGAGGCGCCCAACCCGGTGCCAAGCGGCGCGAAAATTTGATAGCATCCGCGGGTTTTACGAAATTTTTCGACCTTTTACACCACGCAGCGGCCCGCAGCGCATACCTTCACGGAATGGCATCAGACAAGGAACTCGCCGACTTTCTGGCGGGCGTCGAAAGGCGCGCGTTCAAGCAGGCTGCGTACGCCGTGCGTGACGACGATGCGTCGCTCGACATCGTGCAGGACGCGATGATCAAGCTTGCGGAGAAATACGGCGACCGGCCGGCGGCAGAACTGCCGCTGCTTTTTCAGCGGATCCTGCAGAACGCGATCCACGACTGGTTCCGCCGGCAGAAAGTCCGCAACACGTGGGTCACGCTCTTCTCGTCACTGAACAACAGCGACGACGACGACTTCGATCCGCTCGAAACACTCGAATCCGCAGACGACAACGCAGGCGTCGAAAGCAGCGAGCACCGCCTCGAACGAGAGCAGGTTCTGGCCCTGATCGACGAAGAAATCCAGAAACTTCCGGCACGTCAACGGGAAGCGTTCCTGATGCGTTATTGGGAAGATATGGATGTCGCCGAGACTGCCGCCGCAATGGGGTGCTCCGAGGGCAGCGTGAAGACGCACTGCTCACGGGCCACCCACACGCTGGCGCACGCGCTCAAGGCCAAAGGAATCACGCTATGAGCTCCGCTCCCGCAAATCGAGAACACGAATTCGCGCTGAAGGTGCGCCGCGCGCTGGACGAGCGCGCGGCCGACCTGCCCGCCGTGACCACCGACCGTCTGGCCGTCGCCCGCCGGGCTGCGCTCGCGCGCAAGAAGCCCGAAGCCGCGACCGTGCCGGTGTTCG
>NZ_JAAGPO010000071.1:0-48418 GCF_017104825.1 Burkholderia sp. Ac-20345
CCGGCTGGGGCCGCGGCAGCCGACGCGCCGCTGGCCGCAGCCGCGTCGCTTGCCGCGACCGCGGGCGCGCTCAGCGCGCCGACGGCCGCGATGGCACGCAGCGTCGTTTCGACCTGCGCGCGAGCGCGCGGATTCTCGAGCACATTGAGTGCCTGCTGCGCCTGTTGCGGTGTCAGCGCGGGCGCGGTGCCGGACGCGGCTGACGCGGCGGCAGGGACGGGAGCGGCCGCGTGGGCGGCCGAGACGACGGCGGCAAGCAGCCAGCCGAGGAGGAAATGTCGCATGGAGTAGGCATGCGGGTGCGCATCGGCGCGCGGCCCGCCGGGCTGAACGATGGACGGAAGTTAACATGATTGCGATCGGAACCGAATAGTTCCATCGATGATCATTCGAATCGGGCATACACAACACGGCGCGGGCGTTTGCGGTGCGCTTGCGCAGTCATGTGTCTGACGCAGACTGTAGGCAGTCTCGGATAGGCGGCGGCTTCTCAATTGCCGGAATGTAAGTTATTTGTAGTAACGGCTTGTCGGCAACGGTGAGCGATGTACGCGTCACATCAGATTAATCTGGAATCCTTCCGAATCACGCTTGCCCGTCGTGAAAAACCGGCAGCACGTGTTCCGCGATTTCTTCGACGACTTCGCGAACGGGCCGGTCCGAGCCCGGATTCAGCGTGACGTGATGCGTGCCCGCCGCGCGCATGTCCTGCAGGAGGTCGATCAATGCGCGTCGTCCGGTTGCATAGCCGAGCGGCAATGCGGTGGCCGGCGCGTCGGGATCCGCGACGAGGTCGAGCCGCATCGACACGCCGAACGCGCGAAAGGCGGGCGACGCGAGCCGGTCGACCGCCGCGCGCCACATCGAATAACGTGCGCGCTGCGTGTCCGGATCGCGGTGGTACGTCATCCAGCCGATCGAGTGCCGTGCGATCCAGTCGACGCTTTGCCCGCCCGAGCCGACTGCCAGCATCGGCACCGCGTCGGCGCCGCGCGGCAGCAGCGTGAATTCGGGCGCATCGGGCGGCGTTTCGTCGGGCAGCACGCGCGACGGCACGCCGAGCGCGGCCGCGACGACGTCCCAGTGCGCGCGGTACCGGTCGCGCCGCGTCTCCGCATCGACACCGAACGCCGCGTATTCGGGCGGCCGGTCGCCGGAGCCGAGCCCGAGGAGGAAGCGGCCGCCCGACAGCGTCGCGACCGACAGCGCACCTTTCGCGATATGCAGCGGATGACGCAGCGGCAGCACGATCGCGCCGCTGGCAAGCGCGATCCGGCGCGTGCGTGATGCCAGCGCGCCGAGCAGGACCCACGGGTCGAGGTGGCCGACCGGGTCGGGGTAGTCGGCGCTGTTCAACGGCACGTCGCGAATCCAAAGCGCGCGAAAGCCGAGCGTGTCGGCCAGCGCCGCGAGGTCGAGCTGCTCGTCGAAGTCGGCGACGATATGGCCGGTGCGAAGCAGCGGAAGCGTGAGGCCGATCGACAACCGTCCGTCCGAAAAGACGCGATGCGCGACGTCGGGGCGGGCAGGGGCGGGCGTGGACATGTCGAATCCTTGGAGGCGGTGCGAAGTGAACGCGCGACGTTGCGTGTCCGAATGCTAGCGTGTTTGGACGCCGGTTGCGCGGCACGGCATGTGCAGTGACCGAGCGAGCGTGACCGGTTGACGTCGAGGCAACGAGGGCCATGCGGGCGGCGGGCCGGGCATAATCGGAGGCCTTCCGATATTGAAAACAACGAATCCGGATGAACGCGCTTCAACACACGGTGATCGGTCTGGCGGCGGGCGCAATGCTCTGCGCGGTTGTGTCCGGTGCGCTCGCGAGCGATGCGGAACGCGCCGCTATCTGCAAGACCGCCGAGCAAACGGGCTATACGGCCGACATCCGCAATTGCCTCGGGCTGAAATACGACGCGGCCGACAAACGGTTGAATGCCGTCTACAAGACGAAGATGGCGAGCCTGGACGAGCAGGGCAAGGCGAGGTTGCGCAACGACGAGCGCCGCTGGCTCAAGGCGCGGGACGCCGCCTGCGCCGAATCGCGGCAGCCCGACGCGGGCGGCACGCTCGGGCTCGTGGAGGTCGACAGTTGCTTCGTCGACGCAACCGAGCGTCGCGTCAAGGTGATCGAAGCCTTTCGTTGACGCGTTGCACCGGCCCCGGCGCGCTATACCACCCGCAGCGTCGTGCCGCGCAGCGTAAGGCCGAGGCGCGACGCCACGCGCTGTGACGCGCGGTTGTCGCGGTCGGTGCTGTAGAACAGCGTGCGCGTTTGAAGCGACGGCAGCCGCGACCACGCTGCGGTGACTGCCGCCGCGAGGCCACGCCCTCGAAATGCCGGGGCCGTCGCGAGACCGAGTTCGGCACCGACCGCGGACAGCCGCGCGGCGAATGCGACCGATGCGATTTCTCCGTCGACGACGGCTGCGCACCACGGCGCCCACAGATCGGCGGCGCTCCGAAACCCCATCGAGAACAGGCCTTCGGGCATCCCGTGCGTGGACAGAGAATGCATCAGATGCCGGCCAGCGTCGCTGTCGCCGTCGATCAGTGCGGCGCGTGTGTCGGTGTCGAAACCGCTTGCGTGCGGCAGTGCGTAGACGAGGCCGATATTCCAGTGTGCGACAGGGGCGAGCAGCACGAGATAGCGTTCGAGATGCGCGGGCGGCATGCGGTCCGCGGATGGCGGTTCGCTGTCGGCCAGGCGCGCCAGCTCGTCTGCGACAGCGGGAGGCACGTCGGCGCGTACGCCCGCCAGGTTGCCGTCCGCGCATCGGCCGAGCCAGAAGCGCGGCCCGGGCGAGCAGTCGGGATCGTTCTCGCGTTCGATCCGGCGATCCGGATGCAGCCGGAACAGTGTGCGGTAGTCGATATCCAGCCAGTCGTTGGCGTCAGGCATGCGTCGAGTAAGGGGCTCCGGTCAGGTGGTGCGCGCTGCGCGACGAATACCGGGACGCGGCCGCGCGCCCATTCATGCGGCACTGTGGGGCGATTGTAAGCCGATCGTCGATCGCGCGCGGATGCAACGCCGCGCTGCCCAAGTGTGCCGGGCGGGCGCAGCATGACGGCGTGCCGGGCCGCCGGCCGCCGATCCGGCAGGCGTTTCAGTTTCGAAACGTTCGCGCTTTTTGGCGGTGCGTGATTCGCGTCGATGGCCCCGAATCGGCCCGCGCGGCCTTGCGGCGTGCAGCATGGTGCGCTCCTTGCATATCTGTATGGGCCGTGAGCGCGGTCGCGGACGCAGTCGGTCCGGCGATCGCTTCAGTGGGTCGGACGTATCGGAGACGGGGACAAGAGAATGAAAACAGACCGAATCGCAACGTGTCGTGTTGCAAACATGAATCGCCGACCTGCCGGGTTTTTCGCTTCGCCGTTTATCGAGGCGACGTGAGCGCGCGGCTTTCCGTTCCATCCGAGCAATCGGGTTTGTTCTGAACGACGACGTGCAGGTATGGCGCACGAGGCCGACTGGTGCCAGTCGGCCGTCGGGGATGAACCGTGAATGCCTGTGGATGGCCCGGCCCGGATCCCGGATTTTCAAGCTGCCGCGCGCAACGCGAGTCGTCGTCGCGCGGCGTATGCGTGTGCGCGCCGTGCATCGCGTCGGCGCGACGGGGCCGAGCCGGATCGCACCGGAAAGGCTGCCGCGCATCGATGCATTCGGCATCGCCGAACACATGTAGTCCAGGGGAAGCGTTCGCCGCCCGCAGCCGGGCGGACGCCGCGAAATTGTGCTGTCAGTTGATCCACTACCCCGATGGATCAATTGTTGAAGCGCCCATCGCCGAGTGGCGGATGGGCGTCTTTTTTTGTGCGCCGGTTTGCGACACTGGCCCTCGGCCCGATCGCGCGGCGTTCTGTATCATGTGCTGGCGTGGCTGGCCGCCCGTGCGGGCGCACGGCTTGCCGGCGCGCCCGATCACGCTGCCAACATGAACGACAAAGCCCTGCACGACCTTTCAACCGCCGACATCGATCCGGCCGCACTCGATGCGCTGCACACGTTCGTCGAGCGTCATCCGCGTCTGCTGGTCTTGACCGGCGCGGGCATCAGCACCGACTCCGGCATTCCCGGCTATCGCGACCGCAACGGCCAATGGATGCGCTCGCCGCCGATCCAGCTCCACGAATTCCTCGGCTCCGATGCCGCGCGGCGGCGCTACTGGGCGCGCAGCATGATCGGCTGGCCCGTCGTCGGCCGCGCGCGGCCGAACGGGTCGCACGTTGCGCTGGCGAGGCTCGGCAGTGCGGGACGGATCGAGCGACTCGTCACGCAGAACGTCGACGGCCTGCACCAGCGCGCGGGCAGCGATGACGTGATCGAGCTGCACGGCGGAATCGACGGCGTCACGTGCCTCGATTGCGGCGCGCATCATGCGCGCGCGACGATCCAGGTCATGCTCGAGGCCGACAATCCCGAACTGCTGGGCGCGGAGGCCGAGCCGGCCGCGGATGGCGACGCGCACCTCGAATGGGCCGCGCTCGATACGTTCCGCATCCCGGCGTGCCCCGCGTGCGGCGGGCTGCTGAAGCCGGCGGTCGTGTTCTTCGGCGAAAACGTGCCGCGCGAGCGTGTGGCGCTCGCGTCGCAGGCACTCGATGCGGCGGACGCGTTGCTCGTCGTCGGCTCGTCGCTGATGGTGTATTCCGGCTACCGCTTCTGCGTGTGGGCGCAGGCGCAGCACAAGCCGGTCGCCGCGCTCAATCTCGGCCATACGCGCGCCGATCCGATGCTGACGCTGAAGGTCGAGGCGCGCTGCGCACCCGCGCTCGACGCGCTGACTGCGCGGCTGGGCCTCGCGGGCCACGCCCCGGAGCAGGCATCGTGACCGGCCCGACATCTTCTCCCGATCCGTCCGCGCGGCTGTCGGCGCCGGCGGCCGAACGCAATCGCGGGCCGATTCTCGATGTCTTGCGCCGCGTGTTGCCAGCGAGCGGCCGCGTGCTCGAAATCGCGAGCGGCACGGGGCAGCACGTGGTCCACTTCGCGCAGGCGCTGCCGGGCCTGCAGTGGCAACCGAGCGATCCTGACACGCAGGCACGGCGCTCGATCGCCGCGTGGGTTGCCCATGCGGGCCTCGCCAACGTTGCCGGGCCGCTCGCGTTCGACGTGCGCGACGCATCGTGGCCGGTCGACGCGCTCGATGCAGTCGTCTGCATCAACATGATTCACATCTCGCCGTGGGCCTGCACCGAAGCGCTGTTCGCGGGCGTGTCGCGCCTGCTGCGGCCGGGCGGCGTGCTGTTCCTGTACGGACCGTATCGCCGCGAGGGCCGGCATACGGCGCCGTCGAACGAAGCATTCGACCTGCAGTTGCGCAGCCGCGACCCGTCGTGGGGCGTGCGCGATCTCGAGACCGTCGTCGCGCTCGGCCTCGATCGCGGGCTCGACTGCATCGAGGTGGTCGAGATGCCGGCGAACAACCTGAGCGTCGTGTTCCGACGGCTGCCGCACGCGGAGCAGTGACACGGAAGCGCGCAGCACCGCCGGGTTTCCACTATCCTTTCGCCTGTGCGCGACCCGGCTCGGGTCGCGCCCCGTTTTTTCCGGAGAATTGACTAATGGGCAAACAAGCAATCGGTGTGATCGGGCTCGCGGTGATGGGCCGCAATCTCGCACTCAATATCGAGAGCCGCGGTTACGCGGTGTCGGTGTACAACCGCAGCCGCGAGAAAACCGACGAACTGATCGCCGAATTCCCCGGCCGCAATCTGGTGCCGACCTATACGCTCGAGGAGTTCGTCGCGTCGCTCGAAACGCCGCGCCGGATCCTGATGATGGTGAAAGCCGGCGAAGCGACCGATGCGACGATTGCGTCGCTCAAGCCGCTGCTCGAGAAGGGCGACGTGCTGATCGACGGCGGCAATACGCACTTCACCGACACGATCCGCCGCAACCAGGAGCTCGCGCAATCGGGCCTGCACTTCATCGGCACCGGCGTGTCGGGCGGCGAAGAGGGCGCGCTGCGCGGCCCGTCGATCATGCCCGGCGGCCAGCGTGACGCGTACGACCTCGTCGAGCCGATCCTCAAGCAGATCGCCGCCAAGGCGCCGTCGGACGGCGAGCCGTGCGTCGCGTACATGGGCCCGGACGGTGCGGGTCATTACGTGAAGATGGTCCACAACGGCATCGAGTACGGCGACATGCAACTGATCGCCGAAAGCTATGCGGTGCTCAAGGACGTCGCGGGCCTGACCAACGACGAACTCGGCGCGGTGTACACCGAATGGAACCAGGGCGAACTCGACAGCTACCTGATGGAGATCACGTCGAAGATCTTCGGCAAGAAGGACGAGGAAACCGGCAAGCACCTGGTCGACGTGATCCTCGATCGCGCCGCGCAGAAGGGCACCGGCAAGTGGACGAGCCAGAATGCGCTGGATCTCGGCGTGCCGCTGCCGCTGATCACCGAATCGGTGTTTGCGCGCGTGCTGTCGTCGCTGAAGACCGAGCGTGTCGCGGCCAGCAAGGTCCTGTCGGGCCCGGCCGCCGCGCCGTTCGACGGCGATCGCGCCGCGTTCGTCGAAGCGGTGCGCCGCGCGCTGTACCTGAGCAAGGTGATCTCGTACGCGCAGGGCTTCGCGCAACTGCGCACGGCGTCCGAGGAGTACGGCTGGAACCTCGATCTCGGGACGATCGCGAAGATCTTCCGTGCGGGCTGCATCATCCGCGCGCGCTTCCTGCAGAAGATCACGGACGCGTACGCGAAGGATTCGGCGCTCGCGAACCTGCTGCTCGATCCGTACTTCAAGGACATCGCCGCGAACTACCAGGCGTCGCTGCGCGACGTCGTGGTCGCCGCGGTGAAGGCCGGCGTACCGGTACCGGCGTTCGCGTCGGCGGTCGCGTACTTCGACAGCTACCGCTCCGAGCGGCTGCCGGCGAACCTCGTGCAGGCGCAGCGAGACTTCTTCGGCGCGCACACGTTCGAACGTACCGACAAGCCGGGCAGCTTCCACGCGAACTGGTCGTAACCGGCTGGCGGGGACAGCATTGTTGCGAAAATCTATTCTATGAATAGGGTTTCTCTATCCCGGATGCCGACATTGTTAGCTCCGGGGAAACAGTGTTTTCGTTGTTTCATGGTTTTCCCTAGGGGACGCCGGGACTAAACTCTGTTCCATCGCTGCAGACATGGTGTGTGCGGCGGAGCAAAAAAATCCCGGAGGTAATCATGAAATCGCTGATCGCAACGTTCGCCGCAGCTGCCGTCCTCGCCGTTCCCGCCGTCTCGTTCGCCCAACAGAACGCGCCCGTCACCCGTGCACAGGTCAAGGCTGACCTGGTTGCCGTGCAACAGGCTGGCTACAAGCTGGGCAGCGACCGTACGAACTACCCGGAAGGCATCCAGGCTGCTGAAGCCCGCCTGAACCCGCAACAGAACGTCGCCGCTGCCGACACGACCGGCTACGGCGCGCAACCGGCCGCCGCACAAGAATCCGGCGCACCGGCCAAGGCCAAGACCGGCTGGCAAGTCAAGCGCATCGCTGACGACGCTCCGATCTACAAGGGTCGTTAATGGTTTGGCCGCCTCGGCGGCCTGATCCGGCCCCTGAAGTACGAACAGCCCGCCGTTCCGTCATCCGGAACGGCGGGCTGTTTTCATTGGCGGCGCGCGTGTCGCGCCAGCCGTCAGTTCAGTGCAGCGCGCGCCTGCCGCGCCCGATATCCCGGAACAGCGCTTCGGCCGGTTCCAGCACCTGCAGCCACGTTTCGTCGTAGCCGCTCAACGTGTCGAGTGCATCGCGCAGCCGCTCGATCGCGAGGACCGGCAGCTCGACGCTGTGTCGCGTGGCGCCGGTCATATGCGCGACGCTCGCCAGCTGGACGAGCGCATCGGCGGCCTCGGCGACGTCGGTCGCGAACAGCAGGTGCCGGTTGAGCAATTCGACCAGGCCGCTGGAACCGGAGAAATCGTCGGCGTTGAGCTGCACGGAAAGAAACATCGCGTTGTTCATGGTCATGCTCCTCGTTGTCGTTGGATCGCGCAGTGCATCACCGAGTATAGGTGGCGATCGAAGGGGAGAATGTGACGGGATCGATACGGCCCGCGAGGGCGGCGCGGCATGCGGAAAATCCGCGGCGGGCCCGCCCGGCGGCCCGTGCCACGAGGCTTGCAGGCCGCCGGCACATCGGTGCGACGCCGCAAGATTGTTGCCGGATCGGGCACCTGACGCGGCCTTGACCGCCACAAATGGTATCTTTGCCGATCGGGACGACGCGAAAAAGGGGCCGGTGAGCCCATTCGCGCCGACGTTCCGCTGTGGAAACTGACGGCCGCGAGAGCGGTCGGATACTGGTTGGTCCGGCCGTCCGGCCGGACATCGTGCGTCGCGCGCCGGGGGGCGGTGGGCGACGCAACGACGCAAATCCGGGAGGACCCTTGAGAGAAACTATTCCCATCCACGATGCGCTGACGCGCTGGCTGCCGCAGGCGGCCCTCGTTGCCGCGGCCATCGCGCTGACGGGCTGCACGATGACGCCGTGGACCGACAGCTGGCAGCCGGCGCGCCAGCCGGCACCTACGTCGGCCGCAACGCCGGGCGTGATCGCCGGCTATTACCGCGTGAATCCGGGCGATACGCTCGCGGGCGTCGCGAACGCCTACGGGCAGCGCGTCCAGGACGTGGCCAGCTGGAACCACATGGCGCCGAGCGATGCCGTGTATCCCGGCCAGGTGCTGCGCGTCGCGCCGCCGCCTGCTGCGACGTCGCTCGGGCAGCCGCCCGCGGCCGCGCAGCCGGGTTCGCTCGCATGGCCGGCCACCGGTGTCGTGGCGACGCCGTTCTCGGCAGGCAAGACGCGCGGCATCGTGATCGTCGCATCCGGGCCCGACCATTCGGTGCGGGCTTCGGCGGCCGGGCGTGTGGTTTACGCCGGATCGGGCGTCAAGGCCTACGGCCCGCTCGTGATCCTGAAGCATGAGAACGGGCTCATCACGGCCTACGGACACAACGGCAAACTGCTCGTCAACGAAGGCGACGCGGTGCGCCAGGGCCAGCCGGTCGCCGAAATGGGCACCGACGCAAGCGGTCGCTCGACGTTCGAGTTCGAAGTCCGCCAGAACGGCAAGGTCGTCGATCCGATGAACTTCCTGCCGCGCAACGGCGGCTGACCGCCCGCATCATCCCGTGTGCGCCGGGCGGCGCACACGCTCCCGCCTTCAACCTTTCCTGAGCGTCACCGTGCCGGACTGTCTCGCGTGATTGCCGAGCCAGCGAATGCCCAGTGCGAGCCCCGCCGCGCCGAGCGCGATCAGCGAACACTGGATCGCGACCGGCAGGTAGCCGTGCGGCCGCGGATCGACGAACGGGTACGGATACCAGTTCTCGAATGAGCCGCGCACGAGCGTATAGCCGAGATAGACGATCGGGAAGCCGAGCCACGCGAACGCGCTGCGCCACGGGATCGGCAGGCGCGGCTCCACATACAGCCAGTCACACAGCACGACGAGCGGCACGATCCGGTGCAGCACCCAGTTGTTGAACGCCGGCGTGACGTGGCGCAGCGCATCGAGCCGCGCGAGCAGGAGCTCGTAGACGATCGCGGTGATCAATACGTACAGCACCGCGGCGCCTCGCATCGATTCGTAGCGGGCCGAGCCGGGGCGCGCGATGCGCCAGAGCCCGACGGCGAGCATCGCGGCCGCGTAGAGGCTGCTCAGTTGCGTGAAGTAGCTGAGGTAGTTGCCGAGATGAAAGCCCGGCAGGTGCCAGTAGTCGGCGACGCTGTGCAGCGTGGTGGATACCGCGAGCAACGCGGCGGTCAGCCGATAGGCCGCAACGAAGAACGCCTTGCTCATGATGCCCGCGTGCCGTCGCACCAAAGCTCCATCGTGCCACAGCCGTCCGGGCGCGCGATGCGGACTTTCCATATGGTGCGCCGTGCGGCGCGCGTGGACGATTCGTCGGATATTTGCGCGCGTCGTGCAAAACCGGACGCACGTGCGGCTACAATCGGGGCAGCTTTTCCGGGCGCTGACCGATTGCCGCACGCGCTCACCCCCGCATACAACACGAGACGAAGCATGAGAAACATCCTCGCGAAACAGACGCGCTACAGCTCGCCCGCGATCTTCTTCCACTGGGTCGTGTTCCTGCTGGTGGCGCTGGCCTACCTGGCCATCGAGATCCGCGGGCCGAAAGGCAGCGACAGCCGGGTGTTCTGGATGAACGTGCATCTCACCGCGGGCACGCTCGTGCTCGTGCTGTCGGTGCTGCGCGTGCTGTGGCGAGCCGTCAGCCGCGTGCCGGCAGCCATTCAGCAAGCGGTGCTGCTGCGCTGGCTCTCGACGCTCGCGCATGTCGCGCTCTACGTGTTCATCATCGCGCAGCCGCTGCTCGGCATCATGATGATCAACCTGGGCGGCAAGCCGGTGTCGCTCGACTGGCTCGGCGTGTCGTTCACGTTGTTCGGCCCCGACAAGGCGCTGCGGCCGACGATCAAGGAAGCGCACGAGCTGATCGGCAACGCGTTCTACTTCGTGATCGGCCTGCACGCGCTGGCCGCGCTCTACCATCATTTCATCCGGCGCGACGACGTGCTGCGGCGCATGGCGCCCTGACCGGCGCGGTCGGGAGGCATGCAGCAGGCGGGGGCGCATGGTTGTGTTGACAACCATGCGCCCCCGGTCCGTTTACCGACATCCGCGCTGGTCATCGCGTTAAACATTCTGTAACATCTCGGCTGTTTTTACATTCCGCTTACTTGCCGCCGCGCATGCTGCACCGACATCGTCACCTGACCGCCTGGCTTGGCGTGCTCGCGATCTGGTTCGCGATCGCGGCGCCGCTGGTGTCGCAGTGGCGCGTCGCGCAGGCGGCCACGCCTGACTCGATCGTCTGCAGTACAGAGCATGGCGCGCATCGGTCGCCCGATGCGGGCCGCATGCACGATCATGCGCTGCATCTCGATGCGTGCGGCTATTGCGGTTTCTTCGCGCACAGCCCCGCGATCGGCGGGCCTGCCGCCGCGGCACTCGCTTCCGTTCCCGTCGTTTCCGTTTCCGCCGTCACGCCGCCTGCCGTCGCGGCGCGCACCGACCGCTATCCGCGCGCGTACCCGCGCGCCCCGCCCGAGCGCGCCTGACGCGCTGTTTCCGTTCCATTCACCGCCGATATCCGTGCGGCCCGTCGAGGCCGCGTGGAGGGCGTCACTCGGGCTTTCGATCATGACCATTTTCCAGTTGCGTGCGCCGCGGGCGTCACGCAATGCCTGTGCGCGGCGCATGCCGCGCGTGCTGAAACTCACCGTTCCCGCGCTCGCAGCCGGCGCACTGGCCGCGAGCGCCGCGGCCGCCGAAACGGCGCGCGTGGCTAGCGCGCCGACCGACGATACGGCCGCGCCGTTGCCGGCCATCGAAGTCGTCGCATCGCCGCTGTCGACACCGCTCGTCGTCGTCACGGATCCGAAGACCCCGCGCCAGCCGCTGCCTGCCAGCGACGGTGCGGATTACCTGAAGACGATCCCCGGCTTCACGTCGATCCGCAGCGGCGGCACCAACGGCGACCTCGTGCTGCGCGGGATGTTCGGCTCGCGGCTGAACATCCTGGCGAACGGGATGTCGACGCTCGGTGCATGTCCGGGCCGCATGGATGCGCCGACGTCGTACATCGCACCGGAAAGCTACGACAAGGTCACCGTCGTGAAGGGGCCGCAGACCGTGCTGTACGGTCCCGGCGCGTCGGCCGGCACCGTGATGTTCGAGCGCGTGACGCCGCGCTTCGACAAGCCCGGCATGCGTTTCGAGGGCAGCCTGGTCGGCGGGTCGTTCGGCCGCAACGACCAGAACATCGACGTGACGGCCGGCACGCCCGACGTCTATGGCCGCGTGACCGCGAACCACGCGCATTCGCATGACTACAAGGACGGCAACGGCAACACCGTGCCGTCGCAGTGGGACAAGTGGAACGCCGATGCGGCGCTCGGCTGGATGCCGGACGACCACACGCGCGTCGAGCTGACCGCCGGCACCGGCGACGGCTATGCGCGCTATGCGGGGCGCGGGATGGACGGTGCGCATTTCCGCCGCGAGACGTTCGGCCTGTCGTTCGACAAGAAGCATCTCGGCGACGTGCTCGACCGGATCGAGGCACGCGTGTACTACAACGAAGCCGATCATGTGATGGACAACTACACGTTGCGGCAACCGGACCCGACCAGCAGCATGCCGATGCGGATGGCGTCGGAAGTGCGGCGTCGCACGTTCGGCGCACGCGCGGCCGCGACGTTCCGTTTTGCCGACGACTTCAAGCTCGTGACGGGCGTCGATGCACAATCGAACCGGCTCGACTCGCGCTCGGCGATGGGGCGGCAGAACTACGGCGACAAGCCGTGGGATGCGCAGGCGACGATGTGGAATGCGGGCGTGTTCGGCGAACTGACCTGGTATGCGAGCGAAGTGTCGCGCGTGATCGGCGGCGCGCGCATCGACTATGCGAGCGCAAGCGACAAGCGCGCGACGACGAGCGGCATGATGAAGAGCAAGCCGAATCCGACCTTCGACGACGATCGCACCCGCGTGCTGCCGAGCGGCTTCATCCGCTACGAGCGCGATCTCGCATCGCTGCCCGTCACGTGGTACGCGGGTGTCGGCCATACGGAACGCTATCCCGACTACTGGGAGCTGTTTTCCGCGAAGCGCGGGCCGGCCGGGTCGGTCAACGCGTTTTCGGCGGTGCAGCCGGAGAAGACCACGCAGCTCGACATCGGCGCGCAATACAAGAGCGACCGGCTCGATGCATGGGTGTCGGCCTACGCGGGTTACGTGCAGGACTTTATCCTGTTCAACTACGCGGCCGGCATGATGGGCCCGACCACGCAGGCAACCAACGTCAATGCGCAGATCATGGGGGGCGAAGCGGGCGTGTCGTGGAAACCGGTTTCGCCGCTGCGTGTCGAGACGTCGCTCGCGTATGCGTGGGGGCGCAACGTGGCAAGCGGCGATCCGTTGCCGCAGATGCCGCCGCTCGAGGCGCGCATCGGGCTCGAATACACGCGTGGCGCGTGGTCGGCGGGGGGCCTGTGGCGCATCGTTGCGCCGCAGCATCGCTATGCACTGAACGAGGGCAACGTGGTTGGCAAGGACTTCGGCCCGAGCGCCGGATTCGGTGTGCTTTCGCTGCATACGCAGTACAACGTCAGCAAGACCGTGCAGATCTCGGTCGGCGTCGACAACGTGCTGAACAAGGCCTACACCGAGCACCTGAACCTCGCCGGCAATGCGGGCTTCGGCTATCCGGCGAACTCGCCGGTGATGGAACCGGGCCGGACCGCATGGGTGCGCGTGAGTGCGAAGCTGTAACGCATCGCGCGTGTGCGTTGCAGCATGCGCACGCATGAACGCGGCCCCGCCCGAACGGGCGGGGCGCGTCAACCGATTAGAGAACCGTGTCTAGTCAGGGCGCAAACGTTCGCGAGTCGTGATTCACTCCCGCATTCGACGCACACGGTGGTCGCGATGTTTGCGACGCATAGTGCGTGTCGATCCGGCTTCATTCGCACCGGCAGCACAATAATCAGGAGAACATGCATGGCCAAAACGATGCGTTCCAGGGTTGTGGCAGGGGCAGTGGCATGCGCGATGAGCGTCGCGCCGTTCGCGGGGGCGACCGCTGTGATGACGTTTGCGACGACGCACGCGGCAGTGGCGGCGACCGCGCCCGCCGACAACTACGCGGCGACGCGCTATCCGATCATTCTCGTGCACGGGCTCACAGGTACCGACAAGTACGCCGGCGTGCTCGAGTATTGGTACGGCGTCCAGGAAGACCTGCAGCAGAACGGTGCGACCGTCTACGTTGCGAACCTGTCGGGTTTCCAGAGCGACGATGGCCCGAACGGGCGCGGCGAACAGTTGCTCGCTTACGTGAAGACGGTGCTCGCGGCGACGGGCGCCACCAAGGTCAATCTCGTCGGTCACAGCCAGGGCGGCCTCTCGTCGCGTTATGTCGCGGCCGTCGCGCCCGATCTCGTCGCGTCGGTGACGACGATCGGCACGCCGCATCGCGGCTCCGAGTTCGCCGACTTCGTGCAGAACGTGCTCGCGTACGATCCGACCGGGCTTTCGTCAACGGTGATCGCCGCGTTCGTCAATGTGTTCGGGATCCTAACGAGCAGCACCCACAACACGAACCAGGACGCGCTCGCCGCACTGCAGACGCTGACCACCGCACGGGCCGCCACCTACAACCAGAACTACCCGAGTGCAGGCCTGGGTGCGCCGGGCAGTTGCCAGACCGGTGCGCCGACCGAAACCGTCGGCGGCAACACGCATCTGCTGTACTCGTGGGCCGGCACGGCGATCCAGCCGACGCTCTCGCTGTTCGGTGTCACGGGTGCGACGGACACGAGCACCATTCCGGTCGTCGATCCGGCGAACGCACTCGACCTGTCGACGCTCGCGCTGTTCGGCACGGGCACGGTGATGATCAACCGCAGCTCCGGGCAGAACGACGGGGTCGTGTCGAAGTGCAGTGCGCTGTACGGCAACGTGCTGAGCACGAGCTACAAGTGGAACCATCTCGACGAGATCAACCAGCTGCTCGGCGTGCGCGGCGCGTATGCGGAAGATCCGGTCGCGGTGATCCGTACGCATGCGAACCGGCTGAAGCTGGCGGGCGTGTAATCGATGGCGGCTCGTGAAGGGCGCGCGCCGCTGGCGCGGCGCGCCATGGTCTATGGTGTCGTGGGGCTGGCGGCGATTGCCGGCGTCGCGATGTGGAGCGGCGCGGGCTGGCATCGTGGAGCGGGCACTGCCGGTGAGTCGCCGGATGCGCTGGCGCCAGGCGGATTGGCTGCGGCGCCACCGCAGGCCGCCGTGCCGGCGAGCGCGGGCTTGCCGCCGTCACTCGCCGGCTCCAGCGCGCCACGGCTGCCGCTCGATGCTGGCGGCCATCTTGCGAAGTCGCGCGCGGTGCGCGATTTCTTCGACTACTGCCTGACCGCACGGAGCGACCTGAGTGCGGCCGCGCTCGATGCGTTCGTCGTGCGCGAGATTGCCGCGCAGCTCGACGGCACCGTGGCGCAGGTCGAGGCGCTCGACGTGTGGCACCGGTATCGCGCGTATCTCGACGCACTCGCGAAACTGCGCGATGCCGGTGCGGTCGACAAGTCCGACCTGGGCGCGCTGCAGCTCGCGCTCGACCAACGCGCGTCGATCGCGTACCGCACGCTTGGCGACTGGAGCCAGCCGTTTTTCGGCGCTGAGCAGTGGCGGCAGCGCTACGACCTCGCGCGGCTGAAGATCGCGCAGGATCCCACGCTGACGGATGCGCAGAAGGCCGAACGACTCGCGGCGCTCGAACAGCAGATGCCGGCCGACGAACGCGCCGCGCAGCAGCGCATCGACCGGCAGCGCGCGGCGATCGACCAGATCGCGCAATTGCAGAAGAGCGGGGCGACGCCCGATGCAATGCGCGCGCAACTGACGCAGACGCTCGGCCCCGAAGCCGCCGCGCGCGTCGCGCAGATGCAGCAGGACGACGCGTCGTGGCAGAGCCGCTACGCGGACTATGCGGTGCAGCGTGCGCAGATCGAGTCGGCCGGCCTGTCGCCGCAGGATCGCGACGCGCAGGTCGCCGCGCTGCGGCAGCGCGTGTTCACGAAGCCCGGCGAAGCCGTGCGCGCGGCTTCGCTCGATCGCGGGGCGGGCAGCGCGCGGTAGTGTGGGACGCGCGGGCGGCGCGGCGCATGATCGCGGTCATGCCGCGCGCGTGAGGTCCCGCGGCAGGTGTTGCTCGATGGTGTTCGCGAGCGTGTCGAACGCGGGCCCGATGCCTTCGTGCGCGACGCACGCATAGCCGAGCAGCAGGCCGCGCCGCGCGGTGTCGAGGCTGCTGTAGTAGCTGGTGAGCGGGCGCACGATCACGCCCGCATCGAACGCGCTCTGCGTGACCGCGCGATCGTCGCAGGCGTCGGGCAGGCCGAGCACGAGATGCAGGCCTGCCTCGTCGCCCATCACGGGCAGCGCGTCGCCGAAGCGCGCGCGGATCGCGTCGATCATCAGTTGCCGGCGCTCGCCGTACAGCGTGCGCATTCGTCTGACGTGCGAAGTCAGGTGGCCGTCCATGATGAACTCGGCGAGCACGGCCTGCTGCATCAGCTGGCCTTCCCGATACAGCTCCGACAGCCCGGTGCGGAACGTGTCGACCAGGTGCTCGGGCACGACCATGTAGCCCATCCGCAGTCCGGGGAACAGCATCTTGCCGAGGCTGCCGACGTAGATCACGCGGCCGCCGTCGTCGAGCCCCTGCAGCGACGCGAGCGGGCGGCTGCCGTAGCGGAACTCGCTGTCGTAGTCGTCCTCGATGATCCAGCAGCGGTGCTGGCGCGCATATTCGAGCAGCATCCGGCGCCGCGCGAGGCTCATCACCATCCCGAGCGGGTACTGATGCGACGGCGTGACGAGCACGAGCCGCGGTGGATGCTGCATGTCGCTGGCACGCGGGTCGAGCCCTTCCTGGTCGACCGGCACCGGCGTCAGCGTGAGGCCGGCCGCCTGCAATACGCTGCGTACGCCCCAGTAGCACGGCTCCTCGACCCACGCGCGATCGCCGATGTCGGACAGCAGCCGCACCGCGAGATCGATCGACTGGTGGATGCCCGTCGTGATGATCACCTGGTCCGGCGAGCATTTGACCGAGCGCGCGACCCGCAGGTAATCGGCGAGCGCGCGCCGCAACGGCCGGTAGCCGCCGCCCGGTGCGTAGGTCAGCAACTCGGGGTTCGCTTCCTTCCACAGCCGGGCCTGCAGGCGGCTCCACGTCCGGCTCGGGAATTCCGACACGTCCGGCACGCCCGGCATGAACGCCCCCCACTGGCGTCGTGACACACCCGCATGCTCGATCAGTTGCCGGCCGCGCATCGACAGGCTGCCCTGCGCGTCCGGCAACGGCGGTTCATCGGCGCTCGACGGCGGAGGCGCCGCGCCGGGCACGTGGATCGCGGCGGTGTCCGGCCGCGTGTCGGCCACATAGGTGCCGCTGCCGGTGGTCGTCAGCACGTAGCCTTCGGCCGTCAGCTGGTCGTACACGTGCAGCACGGTATTGCGCGCGATCGACAGGTCGGCCGCGAGCGTGCGGGAGCTGGGCAGTTTTGTTCCTGGCCCTAATTCCCCGGTCAGGATGGCCTGCTGCATCTGCTGCAGCAGCTGCCGGTACATCGGCTCGGGCGAACTGCGGTCGAGCCGGGCAGAGAGCCAGTCGGCGAGGATCACGGTATCCAAAGTGGTCCTACTAGTAATATTGAAATGGTTCCCTATTGTAGAACCGTGAGCACCGTATAGTGGCTCGCATCTCAAAATCAATTGTCGCGAAGCAAGGGGACAGCCACGATGAAGTCCGATGATGTGATCGTCAGCTTTCGCGGCGTGCGGAAGACCTACGACGGCGAAACGCTCGTCGTCAAATCGCTCGACCTCGATATCCACCGCGGGGAATTCCTGACGCTGCTCGGGCCGTCGGGTTCGGGCAAGACCACCTGCCTGATGATGCTGGCCGGTTTCGAATTCCCGACCGGCGGCGAGATCCGCCTCGACGGCGAGCTGCTGAACAACGTGCCGCCGCACAAGCGCAACATCGGCATGGTGTTCCAGAACTACGCGCTGTTCCCGCACCTGACGGTCGAGCAGAACGTCGCGTATCCGCTGACCGTGCGCAAGCTGCCGGCCGGCGAGCGCGCGGAGCGCGTCGCGCATGCGCTGAAGATGGTGCAGATGGAGCGCTTCGCGAAACGCTATCCGGCACAGTTGTCGGGCGGCCAGCAGCAGCGCATCGCGCTGGCGCGCGCGCTCGTGTTCGAGCCGAAGCTGGTGCTGATGGACGAGCCGCTCGGCGCGCTCGACAAGCAGCTGCGCGAACACATGCAGTACGAACTGAAGGCGCTGCACGAAAAGCTCGGCGTGACCTTCGTGTACGTGACGCACGACCAGGGCGAGGCGCTGACGATGTCCGATCGCGTCGCCGTGTTCGACAAGGGCATCGTGCAGCAGCTCGACACCGTCGACCGCCTGTACGAATCGCCGTGCAACGAATTCGTCGCGAACTTCATCGGCGACAGCAACCGGCTGCGCGGCACCATCGCGCGCGTCGACGGCGAATTCTGCGAGTTCCGGCTCGACGACGGCACGAAGCTCGTCGGCCGCCGCATCGGCGATGCGGCCGAGGGTGCGCCCGCCGTTGCGTGCATTCGCCCCGAACGCATGAGCCTTGCCGCACACGGCGCGAACGGGCACGCGAACGGCTCAGCCGCCAACCAGTTGAGCGGCGAGGCGCGCAGCCTCATCTATTTCGGCGACCACGTGCGCATGCGCTGCGCGCTGCCGGGCCAGGACGAATGCTTCGTGAAGGTGCCGCTCGGCACCGGCGCGATCGATGCGTTCTCGCCCGGCGCACCGGTCGCGCTCGCGTTCGCACCCGAGCACCTGCGCGTGTTCGCTTGAGCAGGGTTTTCCCGATTTTCCGTAGCACGTCGTCAACAACAACTGCCCACTTCCACCACGAGAGGAGAGGAACCACCATGAACCGAGCAAGCTTTACAGCACGGCGCACTGCGCTGGCACTGGCGCTCGCCGTCGTCGGCGCATCGGCATCGGCTGCCGAACTCACGGTCGTCAACTTCGGCGGCGCGAACGGCGACGCGCAGAAGGCCGCGTTCAACCAGCCGTTCGAGAAGGCGACCGGCAACAAGGTCACGGCTGTCGAATACAACGGCGAGCAGGCGAAAGTGAAGGCGATGGTCGAGGCGAAGCACGTCAACTGGGACGTGGTCGAAGTCGAGTCGGGCGACCTGAACCGCGGCTGCGACGAAGGGCTGTACGAGAAGCTCGACTGGTCGAAGATCGCGAAGAAGTCCGACCTGATTCCGGAATCGCCGCAGGTGTGCGGTGTCGGTTTCTTCGTGTGGTCGACGGCGCTGTCGTACAACGCGGACAAGCTGAAGTCGGCGCCGACGGGCTGGGCCGATTTCTGGAACGTGAAGAAATTCCCCGGCAAGCGCGGTATGCGCAAGGGCGCGCGCTATAACCTCGAATTCGCGCTGATGGCCGACGGCGTCGCGACGAAGGACGTCTACAAGGTGCTCGGCACGAAGGCCGGCCAGGATCGCGCGTTCAAGAAGCTCGACGAGCTGAAGCCGTACATCCAGTGGTGGGAAGCGGGCGCGCAGCCGCCGCAGTTCCTCGTCGCCGGCGACGTCGTGATGTCGACCGCGTACAACGGCCGCATCGACGCCGCGCAGAAGGAAGGCAAGAACCTGAAGGTCGTGTGGAACGGCAGCATCTACGACCTCGACTACTGGGCGATTCCGAAGGGCTCGCCGAACAAGGCGCTCGCCGAGCAGTACATTGCGTACACGCTGACGCCGAAGCCGCAGCAGGGTTATGCGCAGCACATCGCGTATGGTCCGGCGAACATCGCGGCGATCAAGTCGCTCGACGCGAAGACGCTCGCGAACCTGCCGAACTCGCCGGCCAACGGCAAGAACGCCGTGCTGGAAGACATCGGCTTCTGGACCGACCACAGCGACGAGCTCGAGCAGCGTTTCGCCGCGTGGGCGACGAAGTAACAGCCGTTCAGGTGTCCTGATGCAACCGGCCGCGCGACGCGTCGATCGCGTCGCGCGGCATTCCGCCGGAACGTGCCCGGCCGGAGAGAACCGTTGAATACGATGACGATCGCGCCTTCCTCGCCGTCGAACGCCGCGCTCAAGCGCGAGCTGAAGGCCGCCGAGGCCCGCAAGCGCACGATGGCACTGCTGCTGGTCGCGCCGCTCGCGATTTTCCTGCTGTTGATTTTCGTCGTGCCGATCGGCACGCTGCTGACGCGTGCGGTGCAGAACCCCGAGATCGCCGCAGCGCTGCCGAACACGGTCAGGGCGCTGTCGGGCTGGGACCGCAAGGCGCCGCCGGCCGACGCCGCGTACGCCGCGCTCGCGGCCGACATGACGAAGGTGGCCGACAGCGAGGCGATGGGTGCGCTCGCGCGGCGGCTGAACACCGAGATTCCCGGCTATCGCTCGCTCGTCGCGAAGACGGCGCGCGCGATGCCGCTGAAGGGCGACAACGACGCGGCACTGACACCCGCGCAGACGCGCGACAAGCTGGTCGCGCTCGATTCGCGCTGGGGCGATGCCGCGTACTGGCAGGCGATCGCGAAGAACGGCAGCGTGTATTCGCCGTTCTACCTGCTCGCCGCGCTCGACCACAAGCAGGATGGCTTCGGCCACGTCGTGCCGGCCGATCCCGACCAGTCGATCTACCTCGCGATCTTCGGCCGCACATTCGTGATCGGCGTCGCCGTCACGCTGTTCGCGCTGCTGCTCGGCTATCCGCTCGCGTACTGGATCTCGACGCTGTCGGAGCGGCGCGCGAACCTCGTGATGATCCTCGTGCTGATTCCGTTCTGGACGTCGGTGCTCGTGCGCGTCGCCGCGTGGATCGTGCTGCTGCAGAGCGAAGGGCTCATCAACACGGCGCTGATCGGCAGCGGGCTGATCTCGCATCCGCTGACGCTGCTGTTCAACCGCGTCGGCGTGTACATCTCGATGACGCACATCCTGCTGCCGTTCATGATCCTGCCGCTGTACAGCGTGATGAAGTCGATCCCGCCGACCTACCAGCGCGCGGCCGTGTCGCTCGGCAGCCATCCGTTCGCCGCGTTCTGGCGCGTGTACGTGCCGCAGACCTATCCGGGCGTCGGCGCGGGCGCGCTGCTCGTGTTCATCCTCGCGATCGGCTACTACATCACGCCCGCGCTGCTCGGCGGGCCGAACGACCAGATGGTCAGCTACTACGTCGCGTACTTCACGAACGTGACGATCAACTGGGGCATGGCGTGTGCGCTCGGCGGGCTGCTGCTCGCGGCGACGCTCGTGCTGTACGCGGTGTACGGGCGCTTCACGCGCACGAACGTGAGCCTCGGCTGAGCGCCGCGCGCAACGAAACGGGAAAGGGAATCCGACCATGAAACTCGCCAGGCCGCTGTTCGCGCCGCACATGTCGTTCGTCGAGCGCGCGTGGTACGTCGCGCTGCGCGTGCTCGTCGTGTTGACGCTGCTGTACCTGATCCTGCCGGTGCTCGCGATCGTGCCGCTGTCGTTCTCGTCGAGCACGTTCCTCGTCTATCCGATCCCGGGCTTCTCGATGCGCTGGTACGAGAACCTGATCGCATCGGACGAGTGGCGGATGGCCGCGAAGAACAGCTTCATCGTCGCGCCGTCGGCGACCGTCGTCGCGACCGTGCTCGGCACGCTCGCCGCGATCGGTCTCACGAAGGCGGACTTCCGAGGCAAGGGGCTGCTGATGGCCGTGCTGCTGTCGCCGATGATCGTGCCGGTCGTCGTGGTCGGCGTCGGCATGTACCTGTTCTTCGCGCCGCTCGGGCTCGCGAACACGTACACGGGGCTGATCGCCGCGCACGCGGCACTCGGCGTGCCGTTCGTCGTGACGACGGTTGCCGCAACGCTTCAAGGTTTCAACCAGAACCTCGTGCGCGCGAGCCTGTCGCTTGGCGCGAATCCGGTGTCGACGTTCTTCCGAGTGACGCTGCCGGTGATCGCGCCGGGCGTGATGTCGGGCGCGCTGTTCGCGTTCGCGACGTCGTTCGACGAAGTCGTGGTCACGCTGTTCCTCGCGGGCGCGGACCAGACGACGCTGCCGCGCCAGATGTTCACCGGAATCCGCGAGAACATCAGCCCGACGATCGCTGCGCTCGCCACGATCCTGATCATCTTCTCGACGAGCCTGCTGCTGGCGCTCGAATGGCTGCGCGGACGCAATGCGCGGCGCGCGGTGAGCTGACCCGGCGGGCCGGTTCGCTGCGCCTGCGTTGCCGCGCGTCCTGCACGGCTACGCACTTTCTTTCATTTCGCTGACTGACGAGGCGGCCGCCTGCACGTTCTATGCGGCTCTGCAACAATACGGGGCGCGGTGGCGCGCGTTCCGTGCGGTGCGTCCGGAACGCCGCCGCGAGTCCAATCCGCGACGCGGCGCAACGCGTCGCTCGTCAGCCGAGCCTCATCTTGTCCGAATTCGCTTCCCCCGCCGGCGCGCATGAGCCGGCCGTCAACTGGCGCGCGATGTCCGCGGTGCTGCTGGCCGTTGCGCTCGCGACGCTCGACACCGCGATCGCGAACACCGCGCTGCCCGCGATCGCCGCGGACCTGCATGCATCGCCGGCCGCGTCCGTATGGATCATCAACGCCTACCAGCTCGCGATGGTCGCGACGCTGCTGCCGTTCGCATCGCTCGGCGACATCGTCGGCCACAAGCGCGTGTATATCGCCGGGCTCGCGGTGTTCACGCTCGCGTCGCTCGGCTGCTCGCTCGCGTCGACGCTGCCGATGCTGACGGCCGCGCGGATCGTGCAGGGCTTCGGCGCGAGCGCGATCATGAGCGTCAACGTCGCGCTGATCCGCGGCCTGTTCCCTGCACACCGGCTCGGGCGCGGCGTCGGCTTCAACGCGCTCGTGGTCGGCGTGTCGTTCGCGGTGGGGCCGACCATCGCGTCGCTGATCCTGTCGGTCGCCGCGTGGCCGTGGCTGTTCGCGGTGAACGTGCCGCTCGGCGTGTTCGCGCTTGCAGTGGCGATTCCGTCGCTGCCGCAGACGGCGCGCGGCAAGCATGCGTTCGATCCGGTCGCCGCATTGTTCAACGTGATCACGTTTGCGTCGCTGATCTTCGCGCTCGGCGAATTCGCGCAGCGCGGGCCGCTTTCCGTCGTGTTCGCGATGGCTGCGGTCGCGCTCGTATTCGGCTGGCTGCTGATCCGCCGCCAGGCCGGGCATCCGGCGCCGATGCTGCCGGTCGACCTGTTTCGCCGGCCGGTGTTTACGCTGTCCGCGCTGACCGCCGTGTGCGCGTTCGCCGCGCAGGGGCTCGCGTTCGTGTCGCTGCCGTTCTATTTCGAAACCGTCCTGCATCGCAATGCGGTCGAGACGGGATTCCTGATGACGCCGTGGTCGGTGATCGTCGCGCTCGCGGCGCCGATCGCGGGCCGGTTGTCGGATCGCTATCCGCCGGGCCTGCTCGGTGCGATCGGTTTGGCATTGCTGAGCGCGGGCATGGTGTCGCTCGCCGCGCTGCCGGCGGCGCCGGGCGTCATCGACATCGGCTGGCGAATGATGCTGTGCGGCGCGGGCTTCGGCTTCTTCCAGTCACCGAACCTGAAGGCGTTGATGTCGAGCGCGCCGCCCGAGCGCAGCGGCGGCGCGAGCGGGATTATCGCGACCGCGCGGCTGATCGGGCAGGCGACGGGCGCGGCGCTCGTCGCGCTGTCGTTCGGGATCGCGGGGCGCCACGGGCCGACGCTCGCACTGATGCTCGGCGCGGGCTTCGCCGGGGCCGCGAGCGTCGCGAGCGGGTTGCGGCTCTTTGCGCCGTCGCATCGTGCTGGTGTGCCGGCCGCGTCGGAGCGCGTGGGCGAGCGGGCGACGGAGTAGGGGTGTGCGCGGTTGCGCCGCAAGCTGACGACCTGACTACGATCGCGGGAAAGTCTCGAACCGGCGCGCAACGAACCACCGCCGCGCGCCGGCCTTCACGCTTCGCTTAGAACCCGCCCGACTTGATCAGCTGGTTGAGGTTCGCGATGTTCAGGCTGCCGAAGCCGGTCGGGTAATCCCAGCCGGTGCCTGCGTTGTAGCCATACCCCTGATAGCCGTTGTTCCCCGACACCACGTCGTAGCGCACGAGCGACCGGTTCGACGGAATGTCGGCGTAGAACTTGCCGGCCGGGAAGCCGAGGCCCGTGCCGTTCGCTGCGAGCAGGCGTGCCCAGAGGCCCGTGAAGATCGGTGCGGCGAGGCTCGTGCCGCCGATCTGCTGCAACTGGCCGTAGTTGTAGATGTACGCACCCGTGCTTTGCGCGGCGTCGAACGACACGTCCGGCAACTGGCGGTTGCTGCCCGACTGCCACGACGGCGCGGGCAGGATCGTGCTGACGCCGCCGCCCGTCGCCCACAGCTTGCCGTTGCCGTCGAGCCCTTCGTTCCACACCGTCTCGTTCGAGAACGCGCCCGACGACGTCGTGTAGAGCGTCGTGCCGCCGATCGCGAGCACGTGCGGCGACGATGCCGGCCACGACACCGTGTAGTTCGAGCCGTCCGGATAGCCGCGGTTGTTGCACTCGTACACGCCTTCGTCGCCCGACGAAACGGAGAACGTCTGGCCTTGTGCCGCGGCGGTCGTGAAGATCTGTTCTTCGGCGTCGAGCGTGCCGTCCGCGCTCGCGTCGGTCTCGCACCAGCCGAGCGACACGTTGATCACCTTCGCGGTGTTGTCCGACACCGCGCGGTTGAACGCCTGCGTGAGGCCCGTGTTGCCGCTCGCGTTGAGGTCCGCCATATAGAACACGAGCTTGCCGACCTGGCCGCCGGCCGAGCCGACAATCGACTGGCTGTCGAGATCCCACTCGCCCTGGCCGTCCTGGTCGTCGGTGTAGCTGCCGCCCGAGCCGTTGGTCTTGATGGTCTGCGTCGAGACCGTGCCGTAACCGTTGCTCGACGTGAACTGCTTCAGGTCCTGCAGCGTCTGCGACACGCCGCCGATCGTGATGATGCCGACGGTGACGCCGGCTGCGGTCGGCACGCCGGTTGCGTTGTAGAGACCCGGGAATTCCTTCGGATAGTGGCCGGTCGCCGTGCCGGCCGCGAGCGCCTGCGGCTTCGACACGTTGCCGATGTGCAGCAGCGGCCGCGCGTGTGCGACGCTCTGCAGCCCGAGCACCGAGCCGACGACGTCGCCGAGTGCGCGCGGCACCTGCGCGGTCGATGTGTTCGCGAAGCCCGAGTGACCCGCGTATTCGAAGTGCACGAGCGACGTGTTGAATGCGGACTTCACGGTGCCGGCCGTGCCGCGTGCGGATACCAGCAGCCGGTTCGGTGCGACCTCGACGTTCACGAAGCCGCTCTTGTGCAGATAGTCGACGACCGACTTCACCTGCGCTTCGGTCGGCGCGTAATTGGCGAGGAACTGCTCGTGCGTGAGGTACTGGCGGTAATGCGCGCTGCCCGGCCGGTTCACGTCGCGCGACAGTTGCTTGAGCTGCGCGGCATTGCGCAGCTTCAGGCTGACGACGACGTCGGTCGTTTCGCCGGCCGCGAGTTCGAGCGACGGCGCCGCGCTGCGCGCCATCAACTGCGGGCCGGTCAGAAAGGCCTTCGTATGGGTGTCGACCCAGTCCGTCGCCGCGTGCGCCGCAGCGGCGGCGAACACGAGCGGTGCCACGCACGCAAGGCGGCGGGGCGACGGCAGGGGCAGGGCAAACCAGGCGTTCCTTTTCATCGGGAGTCCTTTTTAGGAGAGACGACGTTGCTGGAGCCCTCGACCCTTGTGGGATCGCGAGCGGTGACGAGCGTAGGGCGTCGCTGCCGTTCAGGTAGCTGCCATTTTCCATAGCTGTCAGTTCTGACATCGGCGCGGGCGCGCGCATGCGCTGCGTCATGCGTGCATGCGATCGCGGGCGAATCGAACGGAACCGGTTCGCGACACGGTGGCGCGGCATTGCGCGACGTTCGCACGCACGAGTCGCTCGTCGCGACGCCGGAACGTGCGCGATCGTGGAGCGGATCGTCCCGTGAACGCATCGCACGCGACCGGTCGTTGCAACGTGCTGCGTTGCACTATGTGGTCAAACGAAGCGACACGACAGGAACGGAGTCGCGCGTGCACAAAAGAGGGGCTGGTCGACCGCAAACGATTCCCGAACTGTGGAACGGTGCTTCCGGCAGTCTTGCGGGCTGCTTTCGGATCGCATGCGGCGACTGCGGATTAGAGGAAACGCTCGAATCCTGAGGCGTGCATGCGCCGGCGCGGCGGACAGCAGGCCCGCGCAAGATCGCGCGGCGTCGTGCGCGAAATTCCGCCTTGACGCGCGTCGATCAGCGGATATCCTTCAATCCATAACCATCGGGTTATGGATTTGGACATGCAGAACGCACACGACATGCTTTTCAGGACGCTTGCCGATCCCACGCGCCGCGCGCTCTTCGAGCGGCTGTGCGCGGACGGCGAACTGACGGTTGCCGCACTGACGGCCCATGCGGGCGTCTCGCAGCCGGCCGTCTCGAAGCATCTTGGCGTCCTGAAGCAGGCCGGGCTCGTGAGCGACCGTCACGAAGGCCGGCAGACGCACTACAGCGCGCAGCCTCAAGCGCTGGCCCCGTTGATCGACTGGACGAGCCAGATGGCCGGCTTCTGGCAGAACCGGTTCGATGCCCTCGAAGATCTTCTGAAAAGGATGGACCAGTAATGAACCAGGCCACCACCGAAACGCGCTCCGTCGTCATCGACCGGGAACTGCCGCATCCGCCGGAGAAGATCTGGCGCGCGCTCACGCAACCGCACCTGATCGAGGCGTGGTTGATGAAGAGCGACTTCGAGCCCGTCGCGGGCCGCGCCTTCAGCTTCCGCGCCGACTGGGGCTCGGTCGACTGCACGGTCCTGACGATCGAGCCGCCGCGCGCGTTGTCCTATACGTGGGCCGCATACGGCCTCGAAAGCGTCGTCACGTGGACGCTCACGCCCACACCGGCCGGCACGCACCTGCGGATGGAGCAGGTCGGCTTCCGCACCGACCAGGAGCAGGCGTACCGCGGTGCGCAGCACGGCTGGGTGCGGTTCTTCGATTCGCTCGAGCAGGTGCTGGCCCGCCCCGACGAAGGCACGGAGGCCCGCGCATGAGCACGACGGAGCTCACGCCGACGGAGCGCATCGACGCGCTGATCGCCGGCATCGACGACTGGCGCGGCAAGACCTTCGCCGACCTGCGCCAGACGATCCTCGATGCGCAAGCGGGCATCGTCGAGGAATGGAAATGGATGGGCAGCCCCGTATGGTCGTGCGACGGGATGATCGCCGTGGCGAACGCGCACAAGGGCAAGGTAAAGCTGACCTTCATGCACGGCGCGCAGCTGCCCGATCCCGACAAGCTGTTCAACGACGGCCTCGACGGCAATGCGCGGCGCGCGATCGACCTGTTCGAAGGCGACCGGCTCGACAAGCGGGCGCTGAAGAATCTGGTGCGCGCGGCGATCGACTACAACCGCACGCATCTGAAGAAGAACACCCGGCGAGCGGGTGCAGGCACGAAGGCGCGGGCCGACAAGGCGGCGTGACGCGCCGCACGACCGGTCACGCCGCGTAGTGCGCAGGCAAAAAAAAGCCCGACACGAGGTCGGGCATCCAAATCGGCCGCAACCGCCGCGAGGCGGCTGCGGCACCTGCAAAAGCCGCGCGCTTACGCTGCGAGCAGCGAGCGCAGCACGAACGGCAGGATACCGCCGTGCTTGTAGTAATCGACTTCGATCGGCGTATCGATGCGCAGCAGCACCTGCACGCGCTGCGATTCGCCGTTCTTGCGGTTGATCACCAGCGTGACGTCCTGCTGCGGCTTGAAGTCGTCGCCGAGGCCTTCGATGTCATACGTTTCGTCGCCGGTGATGCCGAGCGACTGGATGCTGTCCGAGCCCTTGAACTGCAGCGGCAGCACGCCCATGCCGACCAGGTTCGAGCGGTGGATGCGCTCGAAGCTGCGTGCGATCACGGCCTTCACGCCGAGCAGTTGCGTGCCCTTCGCGGCCCAGTCGCGCGACGAGCCCGTGCCGTACTCTTCGCCCGCGAACACGACGGTCGGCGTATCGGCGCCGACATATTGCATGGCCGCGTCGTAGATCGACTGCTGTTCGCCGCTCGGCTGGTGGATCGTCAGGCCGCCTTCGACGCGCGAGCCGTCTTCTTTCGCCGGGATCATCAGGTTCTTGATCCGGACGTTCGCGAACGTGCCGCGCATCATCACGTCGTGGTTGCCGCGGCGCGAGCCGTAGCTGTTGAAGTCGGCCTTCTGCACGCCGTTTTCTTTCAGCCACTTGCCTGCCGGCGAGTCTTCCTTGATCGAGCCTGCCGGGCTGATGTGGTCGGTCGTGACCGAGTCACCGAAGATGCCGAGTGCGCGTGCGCCCTTGACCGTCGGGATCGATGCAGCCGGTTCCATCGAGAAGTCGTTGCCGAAGAACGGCGGCTCGGCGATGTACGTCGACTTCGGCCAGTCGTAGACCTGGCCCGATTCGCCCTCGATCTTGCTCCAGAGGTCGCCCTTCTTGGTCAGCTTCGAGTAGTTGTCCTCGAACTTCTTCGGATCGAGCGCGAACTTGAGCAGCGCGTGGATTTCTTCGCTCGTCGGCCAGATGTCGCCGAGGTAGATGTCGCGGCCGCCCTTGCCCTTGCCGACCGGTTCCGTCATCAGGTCGCGCGTGATGTTGCCGGCGATCGCGTAGGCGACGACCAGCGGCGGCGATGCGAGGAAGTTCGCACGGATGTTCGGGTGGATACGCGCTTCGAAGTTACGGTTGCCCGACAGCACGGCTGCCGCGACGATGTCGTTCTTCGTGATCGCTTCGTTCAGCTCCGGCGTCAGGTCGCCCGCGTTGCCGATACAGGTCGTGCAGCCGTAGGCCGCGACTTCGAAACCGAGCTTCGACAGGTAGGGCAGCAAGCCCGTCTTCGTCAGGTACTCGGTGACGATGCGCGATCCCGGCGCGAGCGAGGTCTTGATCTTCGGATCGACCGTGAGGCCGGCTTCGACGGCCTTCTTCGCGAGCAGGCCGGCGGCCAGCAGCACGCTCGGGTTCGACGTGTTCGTGCACGACGTGATCGCGGCGATCAGCACGTCGCCGTTCTTCACGTCGACGCCGTTGCTCGTCGTGTATTGCGTGGCCAGGTCGTCCGCCTTCTTCGCGAAGCCGTTTTCCGCGACCGGCTTCGAGAACAGGTCGGTGAACGTCGACTTGACGTTGCCGATCTCGATGCGGTCCTGCGGGCGCTTCGGGCCCGCCAGCGACGGGGCGACCGTCGCGAGATCCAGCGTCACGACCTTCGTGTAGTCGATGTCGCCGGCCTTCGGGATGCCGAACAGCTTCTGCGCCTTGAAGTAGTTTTCGAACGCGGCGATTTCCGCCTTCGTGCGGCCCGTGCCCTCGAAGTAGTCGATCGTCTTTTCGTCGACCGGGAAGAAGCCCATCGTCGCGCCGTATTCCGGCGCCATGTTGCCGATCGTGGCGCGGTCCGGCAGCGACAGCGACTTCGTGCCTTCGCCGAAGAACTCGACGAACTTGCCGACGACCTTCTCCTTGCGCAGCATTTCGGTGATCGTCAGCACCAGGTCGGTGGCCGTCACGCCTTCGCGCAGCTTGCCCTTCAGCTCGACGCCGACGACGTCCGGCGTCAGGAAGTACACCGGCTGGCCGAGCATGCCGGCTTCAGCCTCGATGCCGCCCACGCCCCAGCCGACCACGCCGATGCCGTTGATCATCGTCGTGTGGCTGTCGGTGCCGACGAGGGTATCCGGGTAGTACACGGTGTCGCCGCCGTCCGCCTTCTTGTGGACGCCGCGCGCGAGGTATTCGAGGTTCACCTGGTGGACGATGCCGACGCCCGGCGGCACGACCTTGAACGTGTCGAATGCCTGCATGCCCCACTTCATGAACTGGTAGCGCTCATTATTGCGCTGGAATTCCAGTTTCATGTTCAGGTCGAGCGCGTCCTTCTGGCGGAAGTAGTCGATCTGAACCGAGTGGTCGACGACGAGATCGACCGGGACCAGCGGCTCGATCTTCTTCGGGTTCTTGCCCGTACGCTCGGCGACGCCGCGCATGGCCGCGATGTCAGCGAGCAGCGGCACGCCCGTGAAGTCCTGCAGCACGACGCGCGACACCACGAACGGAATCTCGTCGACGCGCTTCGCGGTCGGCTTCCAGTTCGCGAGCTGCTCGATGTGCTCCTCGGTGATCTTCTTGCCGTCGTAGTTGCGCAGCACGGACTCGAGCACGATACGGATCGACACCGGCAGGCGTTCGATCTTCGTCTTCAGCTCCTTGCCGAGTTGCGGCAGCGAGTAGAACTTGCCTTTGCCGGAACCGCTGTCGAATTCCTTGAGGGTCTTGTGGAGATTGTGGGCCATGGTGATTTTCCTGGGTTTAAGGCTAGGAAACAACGTGTCCTGTAGATGACGGCTATATCACATACAGATCGACGTACTGATCGACCGGCATCGCTTCGAGCTTTGCCTGGTCCAGCGACACGTCGAGAATCGCTTGTTGCTGCTTGGCCGGAAAGCGGCGGGCAAGGTTGGTCCTGAACTTCTCGACCAGCAGCGGGACGCCTTCGGCCCGGCGCCGCCGGTGGCCGAGCGGGTATTCGGCCGCCACCTCGGCAAGCGTCGACCCGTCCGTGAACTCGATCGTCAGAGCATTCGCGATCGAGCGCTTGTCCGGGTCGTGGTAATCCTTGGTGAACTGCGGATCCTCGACGCATACGGTCTTCGCGCGCAGCGCGTCGATGCGGGGATCGGCAGCGGCCGAATCTTCATAGTCGGCCGCGGTCAGCCGGCCGTACAGCAGCGGCACGGCGACCATGTACTGGATGCAGTGGTCGCGGTCTGCCGGATTGGCGAGCGGGCCCTGCTTGTCGATGATGCGGATCGCCGCCGCGTGCGTGCGGATCGTGATCCGGCTGATGTCGTCGGTCGTGCGGCCTGCGGTGGCGAGCTGCGCGTGCAGCTGCAGCGCGGCTTCGGCGGCCGTTTGCGCGTGAAATTCGGCGGGAAACGCGATCTTGAACAGCACGTTTTCCATCACGTACGTGCCGTACGGGCGCTGGAAGCGGAACGGCTTGCCGTCGAACAGCACGTCGTAGAAGCCCCAGGTCTTGGCGGTGAGCGCGGACGGGTAGCCCATTTCACCCGTTTTCGCGATCAGCGCGAGGCGCACCGCGCGGGACGTTGCATCGCCGGCCGCCCATGATTTGCGCGAGCCCGTGTTCGGTGCGTGACGGTAGGTGCGCAGCGCCTGGCCGTCGACGAACGCGTTGGACACCGCGTTGATCAGCTCGTCGCGCGTGAGCCCGAGCAGCCGGCCGACGACAGCCGTCGATGCGACCTTCACGAGCAGCACGTGGTCGAGCCCGACCGCATTGAATGAATTCTCGAGGGCAAGGCAGCCCTGGATCTCGTGGGCCTGGATCATCGCGACCAGCACGTCGCGCATCGTGAGCGGCTTCCGGCCGGCCGCGACGGCCGTGCGGGAGAGCCAGTCGGCCGTCGCCAGGATGCCGCCGAGATTGTCGGACGGATGCCCCCATTCGGCGGCGAGCCAGGTGTCGTTGAAGTCCAGCCAGCGGATCATCGCGCCGATGCCGAACGCGGCCTGGACGGGATCGAGCTGGAAGGACGTGCCGGGCACCTTTGCGCCGTTCGGCACGATCGTACCGGGCACGACGGGGCCGAGCAGCTTGGTGCAGGCAGGGTAGGACAGCGCCTCGAGTCCGCATCCGAGCGTGTCGATCAGGCAATGACGCGCCGTCTCCAGCGCGAGCGCGCTGTCGATGCCGGCATTCAGCACGTAGTCGACGATATCGACGAGTACCGTATCCGGAGCAGGGCGGACGTTGGAGACCGGGGCGGACATCGAGGGGCCGATGGGAACGCGCTTAGTTCGTTGCCGGCTTCAGCTCGTTCGACTGCGTCGGTGCCGGCGTGCCTTGGGCCATTTCCGGCGTCACGCATTCGTCCGCGAGGCGTTCGCCGCCATTCGCGTCGGAGAACAGCATCGCCTTGGTCGGGATCACGACCAGCTTGAAGCCTGCTGCCGGATCGTAGAACGTGTCGGCGCCCGTCGTCGTGGCCTGACGCGGCAGCTTGTAGTTCTTCTTCGCCCAGTGAACCGTGACGACCTGGTCGCGCTTCATGTCGCCGGCGAGGTCGAACGACAGACCTTCCTTGCAGGACCACTTGACCGCGCCTTCCGGCGCCGTATCGACCTTGGCTGCGGCACGCGCCTGTGCCTTCTTGCTGCGCGGGATGATGCGCTTGGCCGGCGCCGGGCGCTTGGCCGTCGCCTTCTTCGCGGTCGTCGTGGTCGTACCCTGGGCAAACGCGCTCGGAGCCGACACCAGCATCGTGGCGGACAAGGCGCCGATGGCGGTAGCGATCAGGAGTTTCTTCATGGAGTCAGAACCTTTCGATAATCAGTTGACAAGGGCCGGCAATCGAAGCTGCCGGCCGGTTTGAAACTGCACGCGCCCCGAGAGCGCGCAGCGGCCGCTATTTTCGCCTATTTGGCCACGTACATATCAGGTTTTCAGGCTCCGTTACGTTTTTTGTCGTTTCGCAAACCTCTATCCGGTTCGCGCGTCGTCGAATGCATGAAACTCGTGTATCGGCCGGCGGCGCGCGCTTACGGCGCGCTGCCCGCGGCGGCCGGCCCGAACAGCGGCGCGGCCTCGGCCGGTACGGGCTGGCCGGTGGCCTGCGCGCGGCGCAGCACCGACCAGTAATACCGGTAACTCGCGCGATCGTGCAGCGTATCACCGTGGCGCGTCGGCCCCCAGTCGGCGGCCTGCGCGGCCAGCAGGATCTCGGCGGCCAGCTCGACCTCGTCGGTACGCGGCGCGAATGCGTCGACGATCGGGCGGACCTGCGCGGGGTGGATGCTCCACATCCGCGTGAACGCGAATTCGTCGCGCGCGCGGCGTGCATCGGCGGCGACGACGCTCATGTCGCGCACCTCGGTCGTCACGTTGTGCGACGGTGTCTTGCCGTGCGCGTGGCAGGCCGCGGCGATTTCCAGCTTCGCGCGGCGCACGAGCGGGTGCTCGAACTGGCCGGGCGAGCGCATCGCGGAATCGGGAATCGCGCCATGGTGCGCGGAGACGAAATCCATCAGCCCGAAGCTCAGCGTGCCGACCGTCGGCAGCGCGGCGAGGGCGGCCGCGTGCGCGAGCGCGCCGTGCGTCTCGACCAGCACGTCGACGGGAATCGGCTGCGCGATGCCGAGCTCGCGGCGCGTGCCTTCGATGAACGCGGCCATTTCGGCTGCGTCGGCGGCACTCGCGATCTTCGGGAGCGTGATGTAGGCGGGGGCGCGCGCCGCACGCAGCACGATGCGCACGTCGTCGCGCCAGTGCGGATGGGAAAAGTCGTGGATGCGGACGCCGACGCGGCCGAAGCGGTTCTCGTCGCTGCCGAGCAGGTCGGTGACGAGTGCGGCGTGCGCGGCTTCCTGGCCGACGGCCGCGCCGTCTTCGCAGTCGAGCGTGATGTCGAACACGGGGCCCAGCTCGGCCTGTAGCGCGAGCGACTTGCGCATCAGCTTTTCGCTGCCCGCGTAGTGATCACAGCAGGGCAGGATCGCGGGCGGGGACGCCCCGTCGTACAGCACTTGTGCAGGAGTGAGCGCGGCCATCTCGTCTACGTCAGGGAAGCGGGTCAACGTGGAGAAAATCGGATTCGGGCGCGTTCTGGGCCGGTGCGCGGCAAGCGCGGGGCGGCAAAACGTGCGCGGATCGGATCGGTCGGCCGGGCCGGCGGCGTGCCGGCCCGGGCCGAAACCGGGCTGCCCGAGGGCCGCCCGGCGATACGCGTGATGCTTAGTTCTTCAGCAGGTGGGCGACGCCATCGCGCTCTTCGAGCAGCTCGGCCAGCGTGCCGTCCATCTTCTCGCGCGAGAACGCGTCGATTTCCAGGCCTTCGATGCGCTTGTACTCGCCGTTTTCGCAAACGACCGGCACGCCGTAGATGATGTCTTCGGGGATGCCGTACGAGCCGTCCGACGGGATGCCCATCGTGACCCACTTGCCGTTCGTGCCGAGGACCCAGTCACGCACGTGGTCGATCGCCGCGTTCGCTGCCGACGCTGCCGACGACAGGCCGCGCGCTTCGATGATCGCCGCGCCGCGCTTGCCGACGGTCGGGATGAACGTGTCGCGGTTCCACACGTCGTCGTTGATCAGCTTCAGCAGCGATTCGCCTTCGGCGGTCGCGAAGCGGAAGTCGGGGTACATCGTCGGCGAGTGGTTGCCCCACACGGCGAGCTTCTCGATCGATGCGACCGGCTTGCCCGACTTCGCTGCGAGCTGCGACAGCGCGCGGTTGTGGTCGAGGCGCAGCATGGCCGTGAAGTTCTTCTTCGGCAGATCCGGTGCCGACTTCATCGCGATGTATGCGTTCGTGTTCGCCGGGTTGCCGACGACCAGCACCTTCACGTCGCGGCTCGCGACTTCGTTCAGCGCAGCGCCCTGAACCGTGAAGATTTCGGCGTTTGCCGACAGCAGGTCCTTGCGCTCCATGCCCTTCGAGCGCGGACGTGCGCCGACCAGCAGTGCGACGTCGGCATCCTTGAATGCGACCTTCGGATCGTCGGTGATCACGACGCCCGACAGCAGCGGGAACGCGCAATCGTCGAGTTCCATCACGACGCCTTTGACGGCGCCTTGGGCTTGCGGGAGGTCGAGCAGTTGCAGGATGACCGGCTGGTCCTTGCCGAGCAGGTCGCCGTTCGCGATGCGGAACAGCAGGGAGTAAGCGATTTGACCTGCGGCGCCGGTGACGGCAACGCGCTTTGCGGGCTTAGCCATTGAAAATCTCCAGGACGGGGTGAAGCGTTGGACGCTAGCGAAAACGCCATTCTATGCGCGTTGTGCGTAGCGTTGCATTGAAGCAGGGCGGAGGACTCGCGATGGCAGACGCGGTGAACCTGGAGACGGCCGTGGCACGTAGCCGGGGACGCGCTTTTGCACCCGCGAACCCTTGCTCGACCCGGAGTGTAGGAGCCGTCACGCGCAAAGTCAAACGGTATCATATGTCTTATATAAGACAGATGTTTTGCGGAATTTGAGTGGACGAAAAAGTGCGGTTTGTGATGAAATGCGCGCCATGACATCGAACCAGGCGAATACCGCGAATCAGAACGGCGCAGGCGGCCCAGGGCAGCCGGGCGCGGGCGATCCCGCATCTTCGCCTGCGGTTGCTCCGTCACCGACGTTCAGCCCGTTATACCAGCAGATTAAGTCATTAATCACGCAAAGTCTCGAAACCGGTGAGTGGAAGCCGGGCGAGATCATCCCGAGCGAGGTGGAGCTCGCGGCCCGCTACAAGGTCAGCCAGGGCACCGTCCGCAAGGCGATCGACGAGCTGGCCGCCGAAAACCTCGTGGTCCGGCGGCAGGGCAAGGGTACTTTTGTTGCAACGCACAATGAGGATCGCGCGCAGTTCCGCTTCCTGCGGCTGCTGGCCGACGACGGTGCCGAGCATCCGCACGTGAGCCGCCTGCTCGAATGCCGTCGCCTGCGCGCGCCGGCCGAGATCGCGCGGCAGCTCGACCTGAAGCCGGCCGATCCCGTCGTGCAGGTGCGCCGCCTGCTGGAGTTCGAGAACGAAGTGACGGTGCTCGACGAGATCTGGCTGCCGGGCGCGATGTTCCGCGGGCTCACGTTCGAGCGGCTGAGCGAGTACAAGGGGCCGCTCTACGCGATGTTCGAGACGGAGTTCGGCACGCGGATGATCCGCGCGACGGAGAAGATCCGCGCGGTCGCGGCGGAACCGGCGGTAGCCGACCTGCTGCACGTGCCGGCGGGTTTCCCATTGCTGTCGGTCGAGCGCGTGTCCTATACATACGGAGACCGGCCGGTGGAAGTGCGTCGCGGCTGGTATGTCACAACCGGGTACTACTATCAGAATGACTTGAGTTGACGGTGTATCGGCTCAAGCCGAGTGCGTTCGCGTTCCCCACGTTCGCGAAGCACGTTTCGGGCCGCCTTTGTTCTTGTTCGCGCAACTATCCAGAGCAGACTTTCGCTGCAGCGCGATATAAAAAGGCGCTAAAATCGCGGATTGGTGTGACAACATAGTAGGGGTCTAGCATGACTGATGCAGTAAGAAAGCCGAGGCCGGAATACCGGAACATCGGATTCGGCGATATCACGATGAAATATCGCATGCCGCTGGCAGCGATATTGTCGATTCTCCATCGAGTCAGCGGCGCGCTGCTGTTCTTGTTCCTGCCGTTCCTGCTGTTCCTCTTCGACCAGAGCCTCACGTCCGAGCTCAGCTTCGAAGTCTTCAAGGCTTTCCTCTCCAACATCATCGTCAAGCTGATCGTCCTCGCACTGTCGTGGGCCTTCTTCCACCATTTCTGCGCCGGCATTCGCCACCTGCTGATGGACGTCAACCACGACGCCGTCACGAAGGAAGGCGGCAAGCGGACGGCAGTCGTCGTCTTTGTCGTCTCGATCGCCCTGACGATCGCCATGGCACTCAAACTGTTCGGAGCATTCTAAGAAAATGGCAGCCAATAACCGAATCGGCTCGAAGCGCCTCGTCGTCGGCGCTCACTACGGCCTGCGCGACTGGCTTGCGCAGCGCATCACCGCCACGATCATGGCGGTCTACACGGTCATTCTGCTCGTCCTGTTCTTCGGCGCGCACGATTTCTCGTACGAAGGCTGGGCATCGATCTTCGCCGCACAATGGATGAAGCTCGCAACCTTCGTGATGCTGCTTTCCCTCTTCTACCACGCATGGGTCGGCGTGCGCGACATCTGGATGGACTACGTGAAGCCCGTCGGTGTGCGCCTGCTGCTGCAATCGCTGACCATCGTCTGGCTGCTCGCATGTGCGGGCTACGCCGCGCAGATTCTCTGGAGAGTGTAAAGAATGGCTGCAATCAAAACTAACCTCCCGCGTCGCAAGTTCGACGTGGTGATCGTCGGCGCGGGCGGCTCCGGCTTGCGCGCAGCGCTGCAACTGTCGCGCGCGGGCCTGTCGGTCGGCGTGCTGTCGAAGGTGTTCCCGACCCGTTCGCACACGGTGGCCGCGCAGGGCGGTATCGGTGCGTCGCTCGGCAACATGAGCGAAGACAACTGGCACTTCCACTTCTACGACACGATCAAGGGCTCCGACTGGCTCGGCGACCAGGACGCGATCGAATTCATGTGCCGTGAAGCGCCGAACGTCGTGTACGAACTCGAGCACTTCGGCATGCCGTTCGACCGTAACGCGGACGGCACGATCTACCAGCGCCCGTTCGGCGGCCACACCGCGAACTACGGCGAGAAGCCGGTCCAGCGCGCATGCGCGGCCGCCGACCGTACCGGTCACGCGCTGCTGCACACGCTGTACCAGCAGAACGTCGAAGCGAAGACGCAGTTCTTCGTCGAATGGATGGCGCTCGACCTGATCCGCGACGCGGAAGGCGACGTGCTGGGCGTGACGGCCCTCGAGATGGAGACGGGTGACGTCTACATCATGGAAGGCAAGACCACGCTGTTCGCGACGGGCGGCGCAGGCCGGATCTTCGCGGCATCGACCAACGCGTTCATCAACACCGGCGACGGCCTCGGCATGGCTGCGCGTTCGGGCATCGCGCTGCAGGACATGGAGTTCTGGCAGTTCCACCCGACCGGCGTGGCCGGCGCGGGCGTGCTGATCACCGAAGGCGTGCGCGGCGAAGGCGGTATCCTGCGCAACGCGAACGGCGAGCGTTTCATGGAGCGCTACGCGCCGACGCTGAAGGATCTGGCGCCGCGTGACTTCGTGTCGCGTTCGATGGACCAGGAAATCAAGGAAGGCCGCGGCGTGGGTCCGAACAAGGATCACGTGCTGCTCGACCTGTCGCACATCGGCGCCGAGACGATCATGAAGCGTCTGCCGTCGATCCGCGAAATCGCGCTGAAGTTCGCGAACGTCGACGCGATCAAGGAACCGATCCCGGTCGTCCCGACGATCCACTACCAGATGGGCGGCATCCCGACCAACATCCACGGTCAGGTCGTCGGCACGACGCGCGGCGGTCACAAGGATCCGGTCAACGGCTTCTACGCAGTGGGCGAATGCTCGTGCGTGTCCGTGCACGGCGCGAACCGCCTCGGCACGAACTCGCTGCTGGACCTCGTGGTGTTCGGCCGTGCGGCCGGCAACCACATCGTCGAGCACGTGAAGAACCAGAAGGAACACAAGCCGCTGCCGGCCGATGCGGGCGAATTCTCGCTGGCACGCCTGGCGAAGCTCGACAAGTCGACCTCGGGCGAATACACGCAGGACGTCGCGAACGACATCCGCGCGACGATGCAGAAGCACGCAGGCGTGTTCCGCACGTCGGCACTGCTGAAGGAAGGCGTCGAGCAGATGGCCGGCCTGGCGGCACGCGTGGAAAACATCCACCTGAAAGACAAGTCGAAGGTGTTCAACACCGCGCGCGTCGAAGCGCTCGAGCTGGAGAACCTGATCGAAGTGGCCCGCGCCACGATGGTGTCGGCGGAAGCGCGCAAGGAAAGCCGCGGCGCACACGCACACAGCGACTACGAACACCGCGACGACGAAAACTGGCTGCGCCACACGCTGTGGTACAGCGAAGGCGATCGCCTCGACTACAAGCCGGTTCAAATGAAGCCGCTGACGGTCGAATCCGTGCCGCCGAAGCCGCGCACGTTCTAAGCCGAGTCAAAGGAATCCGAAATGGCAAAACGCATTTTTGAAGTCTACCGCTACGATCCGGACAAGGACGCAGCGCCGCGCATGCAGACGTACGAACTCGAGCTCGAGCACGAGCGCATGCTGCTCGACGCACTGGTGAAGCTGAAGGCAGTGGACGAGACGCTGTCGTTCCGCCGTTCGTGCCGTGAAGGCGTGTGCGGTTCGGACGCGATGAACATCAACGGCAAGAACGGTCTCGCGTGCCTGACGAACCTGAACGACCTGCCGCAGAAGATCGTGCTGCGTCCGCTGCCGGGCCTGCCCGTCGTGCGCGACCTGATCGTCGACATGACGCACTTCTTCAACCAGTACCACTCGATCAAGCCGTACCTGATCAACGACGCGCCGCCGCCGGAGAAGGAACGCCTCCAGTCGCCGGAAGAGCGCGACGAGCTCGACGGCGTGTACGAGTGCATTCTGTGCGCGAGCTGCTCGACGTCGTGCCCGAGCTTCTGGTGGAACCCGGACAAGTTCGTCGGCCCGGCCGGCCTGCTGCAGGCTTACCGCTTCATCGCGGATAGCCGCGACACGGCCACCGGCGAGCGTCTCGACAACCTGGAAGACCCGTACCGTCTGTTCCGTTGCCACACGATCATGAACTGCGTCGACGTTTGCCCGAAGGGCCTGAACCCGACGAAGGCGATCGGCAAGATCAAGGAACTGATGGTCCGCCGCGCGGTTTAAGGTCGAGATGAGCGACGATTCGCATCAATCCGACCCGCACCGTCGCGCACGCCTCCGCTGGCGTGCGCGGCGGGGTCTGCTGGAGAACGACATCATTTTCGAGCGTTTCTTCAGCAGATACGAGCATGACCTCACCGATGCAGACGTAGGCGCGTTGTCGCGCCTGCTCGATCTGAGCGACAACGACCTGATGGACTTGCTCCTCGCGCGCAAGGAACCAGAAGGCGACCTAGACAGCCCGGACATTCACCGGCTGTTGGAGATGCTGCGCAACGTGTAACGCGTTACGCCCGTTATCGAATCCCGTTTCTTTATTTCGATTGAGGATGTGCCATGACTCCGTCTGATGTTAAAGCCACGCTATCGTTCAGCGACAATTCGCCGAGCGTCGAACTGCCGATCTACAAGGGCACGTTGGGCCCGGACGTAATCGACATCCGCAAGCTGTACGGCCAGACCGGCAAGTTCACATACGACCCGGGCTTCATGTCGACGGCAGCTTGTAATTCGGCGATCACGTACATCGACGGCGACAAGGGCGAACTGCTGTACCGCGGCTACCCGATCGACAACCTCGCGCAAAACGCGGACTTCCTCGAAAGCTGCTACCTGCTGCTGAAGGGTGAACTGCCGAACGCAGCGCAGAAGAAGGAATTCGTCGACACCGTCACGAAGCACACGATGGTGCACGAGCAGATGCACTTCTTCTTCCGTGGCTTCCGCCGCGACGCGCACCCGATGGCGGTGCTGGTTGCCGCAGTCGGCGCGCTGTCCGCGTTCTACCACGACTCGCTCGACATCAACGATCCGCGTCACCGTGAAGTGTCGGCGATCCGCATGATCGCGAAGCTGCCGACGCTCGTCGCGATGGCGTACAAGTTCAGCATCGGCCAGCCGTTCGTCTATCCGAAGAACGAACTGTCGTACAGCGCGAACTTCATGCACATGATGTTCTCGAACCCGTGCGAAGAGTACAAGGTCAACGACGTGCTCGTCCGCGCACTCGACCGTATCCTGATCCTGCATGCCGACCACGAGCAGAACGCATCGACGTCGACCGTCCGCCTGGCCGGCTCGTCGGGCGCGAACCCGTTCGCCTGTATCGCTGCCGGTATCGCATGTCTGTGGGGCCCGGCGCACGGTGGTGCGAACGAAGCCGCGCTGAACATGCTCGAGCAGATCGGTTCGCCGGACAACATCCCCGAATTCATCAAGCAGGTGAAGGACAAGAATTCGGGCGTGAAGCTGATGGGCTTCGGTCACCGCGTGTACAAGAACTACGACCCGCGTGCGAAGCTGATGCGCGAAACGTGCTACGAAGTGCTGAACGAACTGGGCCTGCACGACGACCCGCTGTTCAAGCTCGCGATGCAGCTCGAGAAGATCGCGCTGGAAGACGAGTACTTCGTGTCGCGCAAGCTGTACCCGAACGTCGACTTCTACTCGGGCATCGTCCAGCGCGCGCTGGGCATCCCGACGTCGATGTTCACGTGTATCTTCGCGATGGCACGTACGGTCGGCTGGATTGCACAGTGGAACGAAATGATCGGCGATCCGGAACAGAAGATCGGCCGTCCGCGTCAGCTGTTCATCGGCGATACGCCGCGCGAAGCGAAGCCGCTCAACGCACGTTAAGTCGTGCGCCGCGCGAACGGCCGGCAGGCCGCTCGCGTCGGGCGATCGCAACGCCACGACACCCCGACGGGTCATCCCGTCGGGGTGTTTTCATTTGTGCGGCCGAGGTTTGCCCGGGCCGGCGCGGTGCTCCAGCGACGGCGGGCGTGTGTCGAGTTCGGGCGCGTCGTTATCAGGCGCGTGCCCGTGCTGCACGAAGAACTGCCGGTATGCGCCGGGCGTCATCCCGCGTGCGGCAAGGAACTGGCGATTGAAGTTCGCGGCATTCGGAATACCGCAGCGCGCGGCCACGGTCGCGATCGGCCAGTCGGTGCCGACGAGATGACGGCACGCGTGCGCGAGCCGCAGCCGCTGCACGTAGCGGCCGACGCTTGCGCCGAGATGCCGGACGAACAGGCGCTGCAGCGTGCGTTCGGACATGTGTGCGGTGGCGGCGAGCGTGTCGATGCGCAGCGGTTCGTGGAAGTGCCGGTCGATCGCGTCGAGCACACGGTCGAGGCGTTCGGCTTCGGGTGCGGCCGTGTCGGCGGGCGGTGTCGTGCCGTCGGCACGGTCGTACGCGTGCGCGGTGGCGAGCGGTTCGCCGCCGGCTTCCGAGAGATCGGCGAGGGTGTCGAGCGCGGCCGCGAGCCGTGTGCGCGGCGACGGATCGAGCAATTGCGGGAGCCGTGCGCGCATCGCGCGGGCCGCATCCGTGTCGAAGCGCAGCCCCGGTGCGGCTCGCCGCAGCAGCGAGCGCAGCGGCGCGTATTCGGGGCAACAGTCGGCCAGCCGCCGCACCCAGTCGCCGTCGAACCAGATGACGAGCGCGACTTCGGGCGCCTCGCGATCGATGCGGGAATTCGACGACCAGGTATGCGGCAGGTTGGGCGGCACGAGCACCAGGTCGTCGTCCGCGTAGTGCGCGACGTGGTCGCCGATGAAGCGCCGGCCACGGCTGTTGAGCGTCAGCGTCAGTTCGTATTCGGGATGGCGATGCCATTCGAACGGGATGCGGGCGAGTTGGCGGTGATAGACACGGATCGAACAGCCGGGGGCGAACGTCACGTGCTCGTACTGCGGCTTCATCGCGGCCTCCGGGTGAGGGCGGGCATCGCGCCGTGGCATGATCGTGAGCGATCGTCACAACGGAGCGATGCCATGTTTTCACATGTTTGCGTGGGTGTGACCGACACCGCGCGCGCCTACGATTTCTACGCGCCGCTGTTCGCGGAACTCGGGCTGCGCCTGAAATTCCGCGAGCCGGACGGCTGGTCGGGCTGGATGCCGGCCGACGCCGACCGGCCGCTGTTCTTCTTCGGCCAACCGCTCGACGGCCGCGCGCCCGAACCGGGCAATGGCCACACGATCGCGTTCGATGCGCCGACACGCACGCACGTCGATCGCTGCCACGCGCTCGCGCTGCGCCACGGCGGTACTTGCGAAGGGCCGCCGGGCCTGCGGCCGGACTATCACCGCGACTACTACGGCGCGTATTTCCGTGACCCGGACGGCAACAAGCTGTGCGTGGTCTGCCATCGTCCGGCGTGACGCACGGTTGTCAGGATTGTATCGATTGTTGGCCGGATAGTGGCGAAGGCGGTCGCGCACCGGCCGTATGCTGACAGCACATCACGACACCTGTCAGCGAGGAGACCACGATGCAACTGACGATTGACGACCTGCCTGCCGCGATTCGCGACGCGAAAAGGGTGCTGCGCGCCGACCTGCCCGGTTATGCGGCCACGTTCCGCGAGCTGGAGGGCGATATCGCGCGGCAGGTCGACACGATCCGCCGCGCGCATGCGCATGGCCATGACGTCATTCCGGTGGTGCCGTTCGCGGATATCGCGGGCGGGAACGTCGAGCCGCACGCGGTTGCCGCGATCCGCACGCATGGCGCGGTCGTGATCCGCGGCGTATTCGATGCGCAGCAGGCGCGCGACTGGAACGACGAGATCGGCGCGTACCTGGACGCGAACCGCTTCGCCGACCGGCTGCACGCACGCGCCGAGGACCGCTATTTCGGCAACCTCGCATCGGGCAAGCCGCAGATCTACGGTGTCTACTGGTCGAAGCCGCAGGTGGCTGCGCGCCAGTCGCCGGCACTGACCGAGGCGCGCGTGTTCCTGAACCGCCTGTGGCGGCACGCGGACGGTGGGCAAACGCACTTCGATCCCGATCAGGTGCCGGCCTATGCCGACCGGATTCGTCGCCGCCCGCCCGGCTCGACGTCGCTCGGGCTGTCACCGCATGTCGACGGCGGCTCCGTCGAACGCTGGCTCGGCGCGAATTTCCGCCAGGTCTACCGTCACGTGCTGGCCGGTCGCTGGCGCGATTACGACCCGTTCGATGCGGCGTTCCGTCCGGACGTCGAGGAGATTCCGTCGCCGGCCGTGTGCTCGATGTTCCGCACGTTCCAGGGCTGGACCGCGCTCACGCCGCAGGGGCCCGGCGACGGCACGCTGCAGTTGATTCCGGTCGCGAACGCGATGGCCTATGTCGTGCTGCGCGCGCTGCAGGATGATGTCGCCGATGACGACCTGTGCGGCGCGCGTCCGGGCCGCGCGCTGTCGATTCGGCCCGAATGGCATGCGCTGCTGCTCGACGCGCTGGTGCCGATCCCGCACATGGAGCCGGGCGACGCGGTGTTCTGGCACGGCGACGTCGTGCACGCGGTCGAGGATGCGCACCGCGGCAGCGGCGACAGCAACGTGATGTACATCGCGGCCGCGCCTTGTTGCGCGAAGAACGACGCGTACCTGCAGCGCCAGCGGGCTGCGTTCGTGCGCGGCGAGAGCCCGCCCGATTTCCCGGCCGATCACTTCGAGGTCGAATTCGACGGGCGCGGCGGGGAGGGCGATCTCACGGCGCTTGGCCGTTCTCAGATGGGGTTCGGGCCGGGCGTGTAGCAGGTGCGCCGCACGCGCAAGCAGCCGTTTGCCAGGCGGTGAACGGCCGTCTGCCGAATCCGCTGCGTGCCGCGCGCAATTCGACGCAATCGGCTGTCGGCGCAGTCGAAATCGACGCGAATTGCGCAATTTGGCTTCCGATAATGGTCCGGACACAACGCAGCCGCCCCGTGTGCCGCACGGGTGTGGCGCTGACCATGGAGGAGTCGATGCAATTCACGCAAGCGATCGTTCGCCGCCCCGCGCCGTCCTGTGGCGCGGGCCTGACCACCGCCGAACTCGGCGCGCCGGACTACGACAAGACGCTCACCCAGTTCCACGCATACTGCGACGCGCTGCGCACGCTCGGCGTCGAGCTGACCGAACTGCCGCCGCTGGAGGCGTTCCCCGATTCACACTTCGTCGAGGACACCGCGGTCGTGACGCCGGAATTCGCGGTGATCACGCGCCCCGGGGCGCCCGCGCGGCGCGGCGAGACGGTGCACATCGAAGCGGCGCTGGCCGCACATCGCGACCTGCTGCCGATGCAGGAAGGCCGTCTCGACGGCGGCGACGTGATGCAGGTCGGCAAGCGCTTCTACATCGGCCTGACGGGCCGTACCGACGCCGAAGGCATCGCCGCGTTCGAATCGCTGGTGTCGCGCTACGGCTATTCGGTTGTCGCGGTGCCGGTGGGCGCCGGCCTGCATCTCAAGTCGGTCGTCAACGCGCTCGGCGACGACACGCTGCTCGTGACCGAAGCGCTGGCCGCGCATCCGGCCTTCACCGACTATCGCCGGATCGCGATTTCGGCCGCCGACGAATACGCGGGCAACACGCTGCGGGTGAACGGCACGCTGATCACGCCGGCCGGCTACCCGCGCGTGCATGACGCGATCGCGTCGCTCGGGCTGCCGCTGCACGTGATCGACACGAGCGAGTTCCGCAAGATGGACGGCGGCCTGACCTGCCTGTCGCTGCGGTTCTAGCCGATTGGCGCGCGGCCGCTTCGGCCGGATAATGTGGCCCCCGCGCGGAACAGCAGACGTTCCGCGCACCAGCCACGACCCGACCGGAGCGAACGCGGATGACCGACAAGAAGATGCAGCTCGACAAGATTGATCTCCGGATCCTCGACATCCTGCGCACCGACGGGCGGATTTCCTACCGGAAGCTGTCGGAGCTCGTGAACCTCACGCCGCGGCCGTGCCAGGCGCGCGTGGAGCGGCTCGAGGCGCTCGGCGTGATCGAAGGGTACCGCGCGGTGATCAAGGCGCCGCGCGCGACCAAGCCGATCGTCGTGATCGCGCAGATCACGCTGGCCGACCACGGGCGTTCGCAGGCACCGTTCGAGGACGAAATGCGTGCGAATCCGGCCGTGCTCGATTGCTGGCTCGTCAGCGGCACGTTCGATTTTCTCGTGCGGCTCGCGTGCGAGGATCTCGACGAGTACCGGCGGATCGCGAACGTGTGGCTGGAAAGCCCGCGGTTCCGGATCGAGAAGATCGTGACGACGGCCGAACTGCAGGCGATCAAGCGCAGCGTCGTGTGATGCGGCCGGCCGGGAAGGGCCGGATTCGACGCGAATGACCGGGCCTGACGATTTGCATTCCGAATCAAATTGTCAGACTCGAATCACAACCAGGGTGAACACTATGGATGCTTTGCAAGCGGCAGCGGAGACGGCCGCGCCGTCCGGAACGACGCTGAAGCGCCGTCTGCAGGGCCGCCACATCGCGATGATCGCGATCGGCGGCTCGATCGGCACGGGGCTGTTCGTTGCGTCGGGCGCGTCGGTCGCGCAGGCGGGGCCGGGCGGTGCGATCGCCGCGTACATCGCGATCGGATTGATGGTGTACTTCGTCGTCACGGGCCTTGGCGAAATGGCCGCGCTGATGCCGGTATCGGGCTCGTTTGCGATCTACGGCGAGAAGTACGTCGACGAAGGATTCGGCGTCGCGCTCGGCTGGACCTACTGGTACAGCTGGGCCGTGACGATCGCGATCGAACTGGTCGCGGCGCAGATCGTGATGCGCTACTGGTTTCCGACCGTGCCCGGCATCTGGTGGGGCGCGGGCTTCCTCGTGCTGATCTTCCTGCTGAACACGCTGTCGGTGCGCGGCTTCGGCGAATCGGAATACTGGTTCTCGCTGATCAAGGTCGTCACCGTGGTCGCGTTCATCGCGGCCGGGCTGCTGATCGCCGCCGGCCTGATCGGGAACGGGCATCCGGTCGGCTTGCGCAACTTCACGACGGGCGACGCGCCGTTCGTCGGCGGCGTGCACGCGATGATGAGCGTCGCGCTGATCGCGGGCTTCTCGTTTCTCGGCACCGAGCTGGTCGGGATCACCGCTGGCGAATCGGAAAACCCGCGCAAGACGATCCCGCGCGCGGTGAAGCAGATCTTCTGGCGGATCATGCTGTTCTACGTGTTCGCGATCTTCGTGATCGGCCTGCTGGTGCCGTACACCGACCCGAACCTGCTGAAGAGCGACGTGACCGACATCGGCGTGAGCCCGTTCACGCTGGTATTCAGCCACGCGGGTTTCCGCCTCGCGGCCGGCGCAATGAATCTCGTGATCCTGACGGCCGTGCTGTCGGCCGGCAATTCCGGCACCTACGCGGCGACGCGGATGCTGTACAACCTCGCGTCGGAAGGGCGCGCGCCGGCGATGTTCGCGACGCTGTCGCCGGGCGGCGTGCCGCGCAATGCGCTGTACGCGACGATGGCCGTCGGCGGGCTGTGCTTTCTCACGTCGCTGACCAACAACCAGGGCATCTATCTGTGGCTGCTGAATACGGTCGGCATCACGGGCTTCATCGCGTGGCTCGGCATCGCGGTCTGCCATTACCGGTTCCGCAAGGGGTTCCTGAAGCAGGGCTACCGGCTGGATCAACTGCCGTACCGCGCGAAATGGTTTCCGTTCGGGCCGCTGTTCGCGATCGCGATCTGCATCGTGATCTCGCTCGGGCAGGATTACCAGGCGTTCTTCGCGGCCCGCATCGACTGGATGGAAGTGCTGTCGATCTACGTGTGGATTCCGCTGTTCGTCGCGATCTGGTGGGCGTATCGCCGCGCGCGCAAGAGCCGGCTCGTGCGCTACGAGGAGATGGACATCGGGCCCTGGCTGACGCGCTCGGTCGAGGCCGTCGATGCGACGGCCTCGCAGCACGGGCAGCCGCACTGACTGCCCGGCACTGAAAGTGCGGTAACGGGAGCCGGTTGTATCGCACGGCCGGCTCCGATGCGGCGGCCTGCGCGCGGCGACGCACGCGAGCCGCGCTCAGTGCACCTGCTGCAACCGCGCCTTCATGAAATCCACCCACGCGCGCACTTTCTGCGGCACGTGCCGCGTCGCGACGTACAGCGCATAGACGTTCTGCTGCGGAAACCGGTACGCGGGCAGTGCATCGACCAGTACGCCGCTGTCGAGATCGTCACGCACGAGCCATTCGGGCAGCAGCGCGACGCCGCTGCCCTGGCGCGCCAGTTCGCCCAACACCGATGCATTGTCGACGACGACGCGAGGCTTCGTGCCCGGTCGAAACGCATGTTCGTTGCCCGCGCGATCGGTGAGCGTCCATTCGGCAATCCGCTCGAGCCGGCTGTGGCCGAGCTGGGGCAGGCGGGCCAGATCGCCGGGCGACGCCGGTTGCGGGAGTCCGGCCTTCGCCGGCAGGTCGGGCGCCATCACGGCGAGCACGTCGTAGGTGGCGAGGCAGACGCCGCGATAGGGCAGGTCGCGAAAGTGCTCGTGGCGTCCGAGCCGGATCGCGACGTCGAAGCGGTCGCGTACGAGATCGGCCTGAGACGTATGCGTTTCGAGCCGCACGCGTAACGCGGGATGTCGTTCAGTGAACGCATGCAGCATCGGGGCGAGGACGCGCGCCGCATACTCGACCGTCGACGTCACGCGCAGGATGCCCTGCATCCCGCCGTGCTCGCCGCGCACTTCGTCGATCGCGCCTTCGGCTTCGTCGAGCACGCGCAGGCAGCGCTGGTAGAAGCGCTCACCGGCGTCGGTCAACTCGACACGCCGGGTCGTCCGCGTGAGCAGCGTGACGCCGAGCTCGGCTTCGAGTTGCTTCACGTTGAAACTGACGGCCGCGCGCGCCTGGTTCAGCGCGGTTGCGGCGGCCGTGAACGAACCGGCTTCGACCACGGCACGGAAGACGGCGAAACGATCGAGGCTCACCATGGTTGAGGCGTGGGTCCTGTCTATGCGTTGGATCGCTCGAAGGGTACCCGAATGTGCCGCCGCGTGCGGTGCGTTGTCGTGGCGTGATCGGATTGTCAAAAAAATTCGACGGGACCCGTCGAATCCGGCCGCTTACCGATGCGGCCGCCGGCTTCTACACTGCGGCGTTTCGTGATGTTTCCGCTGCCATGCCAGACCGCTCCAGAATTGCCGCCGTCTACCTGCTCGGCTTCGCGATCGATCTCGCGAACATGTTCATGCTGAACGCCGCGTATCCGGCACTGCAGCGCGAATTGCACGCATCGGTCGCGCAGCTTGCGTGGGTCGGCAACATGTATGTACTTGGCCTGACCGTCGTGATTCCGTTCGGCACGTGGCTCGCGCGCCGCTGCGGCGAGCGGCGCGTGTTCGCCGCATCGTTGCTGCTGTTCGGGCTCGGCAGTGCCGGCGTCGGCGCGTCGTCGTCGATCAAAGCGTTGCTCGCCTGGCGGCTGGTCCAGGGGCTCGGCGGCGGGCTGCTGATTCCGGTCGGGCAGACGATGGCCTATCGCGCGTATCCGCCGCAGGCGCGGGCGCGGCTCACGTCGGTCGTGATGATGGTCGCGCTGCTCGTGCCCGCGTTGTCGCCTGCGATCGGCGGTGCAATCGTCGATCGCGGGTCGTGGCGCGCGATCTTCTTCGCGATGTTGCCGATCGCTGCCGCGACCTGCGCGCTCGCGTTCGCGAGCGCGCAGG